>NZ_CP096115.1:2400000-2700000 GCF_024662215.1 Methanoplanus endosymbiosus | reverse complement strand
CACTGTCTTCAATGAGAGCCTGCTTGATGAGATCCCTCTCCGATATAATTCCGGTGAGCATAGAATCCTGATTAAGGATAGGTACAGCATCGTAACCGGATATCTCCATGATTCTTCCGACAAGTGGCAGAGGTGTATCCTCCCATAGTGCAAATGTCGGCCTTGTATATTTCAGGCGGATCTCTTCGGAATTCTTTGTCTGTGAAACAGCACTGACAAGGTCAGCCACACTCAAAATTCCAAGAAGTCTGCCATCTTCAACAACAGGAAGCCTTCTGAAATTACGTTTTATCATAATTTCAGCTGCCTCTTCAATGGTGGTATCCGGCGGAACTGTCAGTGGATCTGATGTCATCAGAAGGCTTAACTGTGTCTCGTCAGCCTTTCTGAGGAGATCCTTTCTTGTGATAATCCCGACAAGTTTGCCTTCCTTAGTTACAGGAACGCCGCTTATTCCGGTTCTCTTCAGAATCCTTAAGACATCATCCCTGTTACCCGGTGTTTCAACTGAGACTACATCCTCAGTCATGTAGTCTTTTACATACCTCTGTTCTATAATCTCACCACCATAGTAGAGACATTGCTGTGTTTAATCACATAATCTGTTACACTTCCAAGAAGCAGGCGCTCAACCTCACTCTTGCCATGAGAACCCATGACAATAAGATCTGCACCGATCTCAGCAGCGTACTTCAATATCTCTTCTCCGGCATGACCCTGGGAAGTTTTGGTAGTCAACTCTATTCCGTGCTCTTCAGCCAGTTTTGCTCCATCTTTCAGCGCTTTCTGACCCTCGGATTCCATACGGCTGTAGATAATCTCCATTGTGCTGTCTGTCGGAATGGATGAAAACCCCCCGGTCTCAACTACATAAATAGCATGTAATCCGGCCTTTCTTAATTTTGCCTCATCAATAGCCGCCTGAAGGGATTTGTTACCCACCTCAGAGCCATCAACGGCAGTAAGAATAGTCTTAAACATATTCTGGCCTCTGATAATTGATCTTTAAAAAACCAGATTAATAGTCTTTATCCAGATGAGATGAATTTATCCTTGTAACAACGGTTTTTAGAGGATTTTTTGAAAATCCGGTGTTAAAACGCGCAGAATTAACCACATAAAACCTCGCCGGAGCACTTTTCCGGATGTAATACGGCCCGCCAAAGAGGGATGATCCATCAACTGCCATTCTGTAAATATCAGCGGCATTCACCCCATATACAAAGGATAAAAACGACATCTCAGAGAATATATCAGGCTGAACAAACATCACATTATCCGTCCCCAAGAGAACTTTGCAGCCGAAATCCAGCATTTTATGTATGGGCGGGTTGTTTTTTCCGGATGCGACACCAAGGCACCAGTTTGATCGTGGACAGACTGCAATGGGTATGCCTTCATCAGCACAACGTTTAAGCTGGGAATCGGTTGCATGGGTGCAGTGGACAAGGAGGTCAGGATTTAGATCAATAGCACCGTCAACATCACGGGCATCCTTCTCCCCGGCATGGAATGCCACAAATTTACCGGAATTTTTAGACCTCTTTGCAGCCTCAACAGCCAAAACCCCCTCCTTTATACTGGACACACCAATACCGTCAGCTATATCCTCACCACCATTCCGCCCCAGGATTCTGCCGTCAATATTCCCCCCGGCAAGGGCGGATTTAAGGAGTTTCACACCGGAAATACCCCCTTCCCGAAAGTCAAGAAATCCGGCCGTTGCCGAAGATTTCATATATCCTATAGTTGCCCTCATGGCAGAGATGATATATTCAGGGTCTGATTCTGAAAGAAGCCTGTGCTTAATACCGTTTGGAGGTGCAACAAGCTCTGAGAGGCTGCCTGATACCGGGTAGTCCATCGCGACTGTGTCGGCGATATGTGTATGGGCATTGAAGAATGACGGCAGTATCCATCTCTCATCGACATTCTCCCTCTCCTCAACCGAGGTTATAATTCCGGATTTAACTACTATTTCTGCCTTTACTGCCTCAAGATCCCTGCCTGCAAAGACAATTCCGGAAACTGTATATTCATCTTCCATAAATGCCGACCTGCCTTACTTTATATATCCTGAATGACAGATATAATAATAATATGGCAGCAAAGAAAAAAGGCGGCAACCTGATCTCATCCGCAGGTCTTGTCACATATTATGACAGTGAGGACAGAAGGGCAGTCCACATTCCTCCAAAAGCAGTTCTTATCACAGCAGCAGCAGCCGGAATAATTATCGCAGTGCTGAATCACCTGTTTTAAGGAGCAAAATGTTTAACTCCGGAATTCAGAACCGGAGATCTTAAACAGCGGAATAATTTTTCAGCCGGATTATAAGGCAGAAAAAAATAATTTTCCCGGCAAAAACTGTCAGGAAAATCAAAAATAATATATTTTAATTACAGATTCAGATCTATCTTTATATGTCTGATTCATTATTATCTGTCTGAACGATTTCTCTTTCATAAGAACATAGCAGGAAACCCCTGTGTCTTTAGCTCAGGGGTAGTTGACAATTGGATCTATTTACGCCTTCCCGTTGTGGCTATCCTCTTTAGTCATATAAGATCTCTTCAGTGCCCTTCTGGTGATGTCCTCTTCAGGTCTGAAGTACAGTTCATCATGACCCTTCCATGACCCACAGTTCCGGAACACAACAGCAGGAACCCCCCTGTCAGACTCTCCCATTATGAAGTTTGCAAAGGCAGCAATCTCATCAACAACAGCCTCTTCTGTTATCTCTAAAACCCTGCCAAAGAGATCGCAGTCGCCTCTGAAGTCATGAATAGCAGTCATCCCTGCCCATCCGATTGCAACGCCGGTCTGCCCACGCCTGAAAGACCGCCCACAGGTATCAGTGATAATTACCCTGACATCCTTACCAGTAATCTCCTTAAACCTCACCCTCATCTCCTCTGCTGACTCCATCGGCTCAGGCGGAAGGTAAATAATAGTTCCGTCCTCAACATTGCTGTTGTCAACACCGGCCCTGACACCGACATGCCCGCATCTGACCTGTGAGAGAACAAAAGGCCGGTCAAGTATGAGATCTTCTGTGGTGTCTAAAACTGCCTGAATAAAGCGTGGGTCCTCGCCGCATACGCCGGCTATCTCTGCTGCCTTCTCACCCGGAATTATCTCATCAAGCTGGCGGATATACCCTTTCGTCTTTGAATATACAGATGATGCTATACAGATGATATCACCATCTGAAAACTCAAACCCTGACGCAATACTTTCAGCGAGATCATCACCGTTATGAAATATCGGGAGTTTTTCAACCGGAATTACTTCTACACTCATGTTATATCAGCAATATCTAATTTAAGCTCTTATAAGATAATTTTTGCCAAATCAGCAGGGCACTGCGGCATAACCCACACAGAATTTCATGAATTAGGTATATGCCCGGACAGGCAGCAATACCGGATGATAACCGGATTATGACCATAATAACCGGAGGACAACAAAGTGCAACCTCCGGAGGACAACTTATATCAGTTATCAGGGAATATTCAGGTACAATGTACCTGATTGTCAGGTGCCCCGGATGCCAGGCTTTTTCGTACGCAGATCGCTACCAGAAGTGGAAGCTATGCACGGAGTGCGGATATACCATGGATATCAGAACCTGCCCGGTCTATCTTGACGTTAAGACATTCCCGCAGGCCGAGGCTATAGTAAAAGAGCTTGAGGCTTACCTGCACAGCAGAAATAAAAAGGAGTTATCTCAGGATGAGGTGAAAATTCTGAGAGAAGATTATACAGAATGGATAAGAGCCAACCCACCGTGAACAGCCAGAACTCCTGTCATTCCTTAAACCAGCCAGAAACAATCTTTGATATTGCCGGATACAGATTATCAGAGAAAATTCAATTTAAAGCCACGGCCTTCCGCATCCGGGGCATATGATGGTAACAGTTCTTCCGCAATAAGGACAGTAAAGGCCCCCTTTGCCATTGTCCTCCAGATTCCTGCCGCACTTTTTACAGCGAATCTTTTCATCAAACCCGCACTTATGCTTTGGCATAAGAGACTGTTGAACACCAAAATAATTAAATATATTGGCAGAATTTTTCCGGGAAACAATCCCACCGTCAACAGATCTTTAATCCTGGAATCCTTCCACAACCCTTGCAACTTTGATGGAATCATTCGGGCAGGTCTTCTCACAGGTCTTGCAACCGGTGCATTTCTCCGGGTGAAGAATCGTAAGTTTTCCGTCTTTAACCCTCATAATAACCTCATCTGATCCAAGGCTTGCGCCGAATGCAAGTGAAGGATCAATCTCCTTGTTAATCGGACAGGCGACTGAGCAGTTTCCGCAGCGCATACACTTTGCATGGTCAACGGTGAGGTGATAATCTGCAAGAAACATCGTCTTCTCCCTCTCCTGTCTCTCAAGTATATCTCCGGATGTGATTACTTTGTCAGGGCAGACCTCCACACACAATCCGCATCTGAGGCAGTGTCCTTTGTATATTACCGGCTCCCACTTATCCTCACTGTTCTTCAGCACCTCAATTGCACCCGGAGACGGGCAGATCATCATGCATCTTAAACAGTGCGTGCATTCATTGCCGGTAAGGGTTGGATAATCCCTGAAATGTTCAGGAGTAACCAGTGGTGCAGTCTTTACAGTAAAGAAATTTTTAATCCACTCAGCCCTTAAAAACTCTTTTATGTACCATATGACAGATGATGACATCTATGCTACCTCTCATTGCAGGCTATACAGGGATCTGAACTGATATAGGTCGAGGTCACATCAGCCGCTGAATTGACACCTTTGAGCATATAATGAATACATGCCTCAATATTCATAATAGAAGGAGTCCGTATGCCAATATCAACAATCCTGCCGTATTCATCGGTCTCTATGTTATACGTAAGCTCACCCCTCGGAGCCTCACCAGCCCATGAACCCTTTCCGGCCTTAACAATCCCTCCGCCGCGTATCTTTCCTTCAGGCATATCATCCAGGCATTTCCGGACAAGACCAATGCTCTGAAAGATCTCCTGAAAACGAACCTTTATCCGTGCATAATTGTCGCATTCATACCGGATTACCGGTTCAAAACCAAGTTTCTGATAAGTCGGATGATTCATCCTCTCATCAAGGACAATGCCGCTTGCACGTGCAGTCGGGCCGACTGCATGTGAGATTCTGCCCTCCTCTTCAGACATCAGCCCAATCTGCCGGCTCCTGAGTCCTATAAGGCTGCCACCCTCAAACATCCCATCAAACCGTGTCAGATCCTTCTCAAGCTTATCAAGACCAGCTCTTAGAACAGCCATCTTTTCATCATCGAGATCATACCTGACACCACCCGGAATCATATAGGCACAGGTGATCCTTGCCCCGGTGATAAGCTCGATGAGATCCATTGCAGTCTCCCTCAGGTTTAAGAGATACATGGCAAGGGTCTCATGCTCAATGGTGTAGCAGTATGAATAGTTGGCAAGCATATGCGACTGAATTCTGTCCAGTTCATTCACAATGACCCTGAGGTACAAAGCCCTCTGCGGCACATCAATCTCACTGATCTTCTCAACCGTCTCTATGAATACCATGTTATGAATAACCGAGCAGATGCCGCAGATTCTCTCGGCTAAAAACATAACCTCCTGCCAGGGCCTGCCCTTCATGATATTTTCAATACCCTTCTTGACATAGCCGAGATCAATTTCGGCAGAGATAACCTTCTCTCCGGCGGTTTCGCACCGGATTCTTGCCGGCTCTTTAAATATAGGATGAACAGGCCCTATGGGGAGTGATACATCAACCTTCTTTCTCATTTTTTATCCATCTCCTCATAATCCTTAAAAATAAGCGGGGCCACGCTCAGAATCGTGCTGATTATCTCAGTGGGCCTTGGCGGGCACCCCGGAATCTCTGCTGCTACAGGGATGTGCTTTGATACCGGAGGATTGACATAACTGCCCCTTCTGTTAAAGACACAGCCCGATACAGGGCAGTTTCCAATCGTTACAGCAACCTTGGGGTCAGGGATCTTATTCCAGAGATTTAAGAGCTTGTCATCCCACTGCTCAACAAATGCTCCTGTAATCAGCAGTACATCTGCTTCCCTTGGATTGTTGTGGACATAGATACCATACTGCTCAATATCATAACGCGGTGCAAGGCAGGCTAAAATTTCAATATCACAGCCATTGCATGACCCGACATTCACAAAACTGACATGAATGGATCTCGACCGTACATTATTCTTTAAATTCTGAATAATACTCATTTAAGGATCAGCTCCCTGATCTTCTCACGGCCGTATATTACCGCCTCTTTCTCACTCATTCCGCCTGACATTTTACCGGATATATCAGTCAATAAAAGGTCCATCTCATCTTCCGTAATTATTGGCATATATTTTGTCAGAAATCCTGTAAAGAGCAGACGATCCGGAAACTCCGGCACCTCATCACCTTTCCAGACATCGTACCTTGCCGGCATGTTTTCAAGGTATGACATATCAAAATTCTCGATAAGCATGGCCCTGAATTTCTGGATATTCATATCAAGACCGTCTGAGATCTCCTTAATAGCCAGGTTCTGCAAAGGCGCTCTCACAATCCGTAATTTCATATTGCGAAGGCTCTTCTCATATACATATCCGGTCATATAAGACCTCCTGCCTTTAAGACACCATATCCTGCAAAGACAAATATGAGCAGCCACAAAGCCGCCATCTCACCTCTCTTCAGGAGATCCTTACTTCCGAAAATTACAAGAACCGGAATTACAATCAGCATTACGATCAGAACTCCGGCCTGAACCGCAACTGACGGATTCAGGTATGCCTGATATGCCGCAATAAGTGCAAAGACTATACATCCGGATGTAATTCCGGCTTTTATAAGAGTCATAACAATACCCCCAGCACCGCAGCAAATACAATCATAAAGACGATTATCAGTATCTGAACAGTTACACAGTCATAGGGTGACAAAAGCGGTGTTGTCGCAGAGACAAATGATAGTGACACAAGGACAATAAGCATCACGAGCAGTGTCAGCAGTATGGGCAGCTGCCCGAAGAAGATTACAACAAATGCGAATAAAAGGACAAACGTCTTAAGGCCCTCACCGACATCAAGAGCTGCCCTCCATACACCGAAGTGCTCAGTCTTATATCCGCTCACAATCTCCTTTCCCTGCACTATAGAAAACGGCCCGTACGGCATCTTGGAGAGTATGACCACATACAGACCAAGTGCTGCCGGAGGCACTATCAGAAGAAGAGGCCCGTGTTCCGCCTGAAATGCAATGAGATCTGAGATCATCAGAGATCCGGTGAAGAAATAGATCATCGCAACCGCACCAAAGAGCGGAATCTCAGATGATGCGGATATGACTGACCTGACACCGCCGAACTTGGAGTACGGCGATCCCGGAGACAGTCCTACACCATGCTCAACCATCTTGTGAACCATATATATGCCGAATAAGAGCAGAATGCTCTGCCCCGCAATCACTATAAACAGTGCTGCCGTCCATATACCGATTGCCACAAGCACAATTCCGGTGAACAACAGTTCACTGCCTGTCTTTGGAATCCAGGTCTTCTTAAATGAAAATTTGAGAGTGTGCAGTATCTCCTGCCATATCGGAGGGCCGGGCCTGCCCTGCACCCTTGCAATAACCTTCCGGTGTATTCCAAGAAACAAAAGCCCCAGTATTGTTGCTAATATCAGATATTCTATCATATTTCAGTACCCGATAAAAGGAATATCCCTCTCTCCTTCTCCTGCTTTCCACCAGAGTCCTGTAAAGAGCACGAATGGCGGAAAGGCAATAGTCATAAGCACTGCTGCCGTCAGGAAATCTGCAATACCAGCCCTTAACATAACTTCTGCTCCAATGCAGACCAGAAGAGAGAGGACGGCTACCAGTTTGACTGTACTTTTTTTCATATTCCATCACACCGTTAACAAAATCTCAACCACCCTGAGGAATATCAGGAGCGAACTCACATGAATCATTATTACATAGGGAGCACCCGGTGCCCTGAAAAGCTCAGCCTTTGCAGCGTAAAACGGTGCTATACCCTCGCCTGTAACTCCGACCAGAAGCATCACCTTTGCAATCAGGGGCATAGATACCATTGCACCTGAAAGCTCCCATATGCTGAGTGTTCCTGCTGACGCAAGCGTAATTGCCGCACTTCCGAATAACGGAACTGTTGCAACCATCGCAACAATGCCGTAATTAAAGGCGGCATTTAAAACATGCCTGTTCTTGACTGCCGCAACTATGCCTATTATGCAGATACCAATCATTGAGACAAAGAGAGTGTAGTTGAAGATGTCACCGCTCAGGACAGCCCCCATGGTGGCAACACCACAGGCAACTGCCATAAATCTCCGGAACTTCAGTTCGGCAGGCCCAACCTCCTTTGCATATACAGCATCATCACCAAAGACCACATCAAGCTGTTTCTCAGGTCTGCTGAATATGCAGAAGAGCGTGAATATCAGTGCCAGTATGAAGAGAACGGCTGTATATGGAGTGAAGTAATTCACAATATCGCCAAACGGCAGATAAAACAGTTCTTCACCGCCGACAGCTCCTGACTGAAGATCAAACATTCTCCTCACCTCCCATCGTTCCAATAAGCGACATCTTTGCCATAACCTTCACAAGAATTGCACCTCCGGCAAGCATGACTGCAAAGAACCAGTACTGCGGCAGAATCATGAATATGAAGAAAGCTACAATCCAGAATGCCCAGGCATAACCGCTCACAATCTCAAGTATCTCAAACCGCTCCATACTTCCCTTACACATAAAGAAGAAGACCGCACCGGTTGCAGCAACCGCACCACCTGAAAATCCGGAGAGGACTATTCCATAGGCAACAAGCACAAGTGCCATTATTGCAGGTGCAGAATCCATTATTTCGAGCCGGAACTTCCGTTTCACCGGCTTTGTCAGTCCTTCCCTCACAAGATAGATCTCAGAGATGGCCAGCAGTTCAGATATGCCGACTACAAGACCGGGAAGAATCAGTGCCTCGGCAAGATCTGTTGCAACCATTGCGATAAGTGCAAGGGCAACAATCTCGGCAAGATCTGTTAATATAAGACGGTGGAGATCATTCTTCTCTTTAAATAGCGCAATAAAAACTATCGCTGATGCAGCAAATATGACAGTTATTCCGAGGAAATAGGTCTGATCCATCATTCCTTCCTCCTGTACAGAAATGCCGCTATTGCAAATGCAACAAAGAGAATGGATGTCTCAACAACCGTATCAAGCCCTCTGGTATTATAGAGGATCTCATCAATTATTCCTCCCGGATGCGAGACTATAGTCGTTCCGAGATAGAAACTTGAGGCTGCCATAAAAGCCGAAAGCGGAGTTAAGTATGCAGTCACATAACCAAGATATGGTGCATTTGAGGGATACTGGGCTTTGACTACGGTATCTCCGAAAGGAATTCCGCCCCTCTCATACGGATTTAACGGGCTGTCAGCCACAATATCCTTTGGATAGAGCTGTTCTGACTCATATTGCAGGGGAGAAGTTACCTGAAGGCATAATGCAGCTATGAATACAACCGCAACGATAAGCCCGTAGATATTCGCAATATTCTCTACCTTCTGGAGATAATCTGAGATCTTACGGACTACCATCTTCCATCACTCCTCTCAAGCACCCTCACAAGAACAAATGTGGCTATTGCCGTTACAGCGATAAAGGTCATCAGCGCGAGAGTCTCGTTAAATGAGAGCATTATCAGCAGAAGACCCCATGCGGGAATTTCAACATTTATCAGCCGGATAAGTGGTGTCTTCGGCTTTGGATCAGCCGCAGCAATAACACCAATTACCAGAATAATGCAGCCAAGTGCAAATTCAGGCGCTATCATCAGCATCACTCCTGCAGACCATAAGAATAAATATCGTTGTTATCGGAGCAATAAGCGAGACTGCAATCGCAACGTCAGTATAACCACCTGCAATTATGAAGGGCATAATTCCGGCGGCTATGATGCCAACTGAGATCAGCTTCTCAAACTGCTCCCTTGAAAATGCTGCCATTACAGTGCCGGCAATCGCCAGAAAACCGAATAATAGAATGGATATATCGTCAATCATTCTTTTTTTCCTCCGGCAATCCTGCTGGCTATTGCGTTTGACTCAAGCGTTGTTCCTATGAAAAAGGCAGCGGCGGCAGCAAGCGAGAGCGGATCCTTTAAGATCAGCACAAGCGAACCTGCAACAGCAAAACCTATGACATTCAGGAACGGCAGTTTTAAGAGGTTATTTTTTACAAAAGCGATACGTATCGCCGCATAAACTGCAACCAGACCACAGATCCACAGTTCAATCAACTTTTAAACCTCCAGAGTTTTCCAAGAAGCCGGCTTGAATATTTATGTGAAAGGCCCTGAATTGTTACAATGGCAAGCACCATGCCTGCAATGAACTCCTCCGGAGATATACCATAAAAGGAAAATCCCCAGATCACAAAGGATGCAATTATGGCTCCTGTGGTTCCTGCATAGCCTTTATCATGGCATATTCTGTTGCCAATAAAAACCAGCACAACTGCCGCCAGTCCGCCATATATGCCATAGACATAGACACCACACGCAGCAAGAAGTGTTCCGGCAGATGCATCAGGAGAGCAGACTATATTTCCAATCATATAGCCTCCGTTTAAATTCCCCCCTTCCTCCTCAACTGACCTGCCTATTGCCTCAGCACCGCTAACTCCGCCTTTCTTCGGAAGGCCGAATATAACATCGGTTGTGACAAAAATAAGCCATGCCACAACTGCCGCAGCAATAATATTAGTTATTCCGTTTAGCATGTCAAACCAGACTCTCTGATATTCTTTGATGTTGTTTGCACGATAAATCTTTTGACCTGACATTATGGACATATCTTCACCGTAATAAACGGCAAAAGCCACATGAAATGAAAAGTTTAGCGCTTATTTATCCGGATAAGAGCAGCGTATGAGTTATAATCCGGAATTTCCGGAGAATAACCGGCATTTATACTCTGCCACCTGCCCTCTACTTAGAATTAATAATAAAGATCATTAATAGTTTTTCTTATTTTTCTGATATAAAACATTAAAGTCAATATTTTCTGAAGGGTCAGACACAAATTAACGATTTAATTTTTATTTATCCGGTTTGTAAATTCATTTATACTGATTTGAAGTATTATTGCACATAAGAGAAATAATTATTCTTTTGCGCTTTTTTTGATCAGATCAGTTAATACCAATGCAGACAATTATTTTTCCAGAGTGATTATGGATCTCTATCATGACAGATCTGCATCAGCAGTCCTGATCTTCTCCTGCATAATTCTCATATCTGCAATTATTGCATTCTCACCTGTCATAGATGCATTCATATTTGCCGCAACAATTGCCATAGTATTAATGCCCGGAAAGGAGATTCTGTGCCGCCGGATTTCTGAGAGATTTGCATCGCTTGTAATGGCATTATCAGTCATATTTCTGTTTACCGGTCTTACAGGCATCCTGTTCCTGATAATATACGGGATATCAGATTATGCCGGTGAAATTTTTAACGGAATTATACTCTGGTTTGACAATCATGATTCTATACAGTCTGTCCCGGCAACCAACAATATTCTGACCGATCTGCTCTTTGGGGAGGATGGCATAGCAGGTGAAATCATTGACTCGATGGCAGGCACTGCAATAATTTCCGGAATAAAACTGATGCTCTTTTCTGTTCTCCTCTATTTATTTTTTCTTAACGGAAAAACGGTCTGGAAAGGACTGAAGAGTATAATTCCGGAAAAATCACTTGAGATTGTTAATATTCTTGAAAAAAAGGGTAAAGAAACACTGTACGCTGTATATATTGTCCAGTTTGTCACATCAGTGGTGACCTTTGCCCTTGCGCTTCCTTTCTTTTACCTGCTTGGGTTTGACAATGTCCTTGAACTCTCCGTCATTGCCGCAATATTTCAGCTGATTCCGGTCATAGGCCCGTCTCTTATGATGGCAGTATTTGCATTTTATTCAGTTTCAGTGGGGGATTATGTCGGGGCACTGCTTATTGCAGGAATTGGCTATCCGGTTGTATGCGCTTTTCCGGATCTGGTGTTAAGGCCCGTTCTGATGGGGAGGCGGGCTCTTGTCCATCCTGCTGTGATGTGGATTGGCTTTTTCGGAGGGATTTATGTCTTTGGCATGTCCGGGCTTGTGCTTGGCCCCCTGCTGCTGGCGCTTATGATGACAGCTGCAAAAATTCTGGTGGAGAGTGAGAAGATAAAGAAAAACAGATTTATCCCGGAGATATTCAGGAGAAGCTGACTGATTCTTCCGGATGGTTGCAGGGGTCCCATATATGAGAGCCGGATTTTCTGATACTGAATAAAAGAACCGGACAGGTTAACAAAAACCAGGAAAACTATGATATGATGATGGATAAATGCCTGAAAACAGAATGGAATGGAGAATACTATGAAGTGCAGAGATTTAACCGGACTCTGAATATATTTATTGTTGGCATCCTGCTGCTCACATCATGGTATTCCTTTTACATACAGATTATTGCCAAAATTCCGTTTGGGAACAATCCTGCGCCGGATTATATTGTTATACTGATTGCCGTAATATTCGGAATTTTATTTCCGGCATTTTTCATTGTCCTGAAGTTAGAGATAAATGTGAATGACAACTGTCTCAGATTCAGGTTTTATCCAATCCATATAAAATGGAAGGAGATTGCCCTCTCTGAAATTTCTGCCGCAGAAGAGGTAAAATTCCGGCCAATAATGGAATACGGCGGCTGGGGGATACGGTTCAGGAGAGGCATAAAGGCATACATCATGAAGGGCAATGAGGGCGTTATGCTTACATTTGCAGACGGAAAGCAAATTCTTCTTGGGTCACAGAAAACAGGTATGCTTCTTGAAGCTATGAGAAAAAAGTGAGTTTTTATCCGGAAAAATTAATAAATCCGGATGATTAATATAAAAATAATCCATCAGGATCTCATGGAGATCTATTCTGATTCTGAGTATTCAGGTGCTCCATTGCAGGAATATAATCACTATTGTATTCCAGTGATTTTTCAAATGCAATGGCAGCGTCATCTGTCCTTCCAAGGCCGGACAATGCAACACCATATAAGTCCATATAACGCTCCGGAGTGAATAACAGACCCTCTAAGTTATCGTCTAATTTGTCAGTGTCAATACGGCTGAGTATCTCTGCTGATTCATCAAATCTTCCAAGGTTGTTTAAGGCAACTGCACTGACCATTCCGTCAGTTGTATTGTAATATTCATTCCATTCAAATGATTCATCTGAACTATAGAATTTTCTGCTAAGTTCAATATTTTTAAGGGCCTCTTCTGATTCTCCCATCTCTGCAAGTGCAAAGGCTTTAAAAAAGAGAAGGTCTCCCTCCCACCAGTTATCCGGATTGTAATATTTAACGGCCTGGTCTGTTACTTCAACAGCATAACTGTAATTTCCGGTAATAATTGCATAATAAGCTGTATTGCAGGAGTACAGTGGTGTCGGATTTAAAGTCATGGCCTTTTTAAACGCATCAAACGGTTCATTTAAATCTGCATCACTGTTGTTATGGGCAAGTCTGTCAATAACACAACCAAAATAGTTCCATGCGACATCATCTTCCGGGTCTGCCTCTACAGCCTTCAGTCCGGCAGAATATGATAGTTCAAAATCCTCAACCGGATCATTAAAAAATACCATGACTACAGCATTCCAGTCTTCTGAACTGACATTAACACACTCCAGTGATCTGTTAAAGGCAGTATAGGAGGCTTCATTTGAAGCTGACGAATCATTCCATAATGCTTTTCCAAGACCTGCCCATGCAGTCGGGGAGTTATCTCCTGAGCTAAGGGCAAGGGCACGTGTAAACAGATCCTCTGCCATTCTGTTGTCTCCACTCTCCAGTGCAATATATCCGGCATCAATTAAATTCTCAGATGACGGAGAAGCTGAAACAGGAGTTGCAGACAGCATAAAAATTATCAGAAGGCAAAAGAGAGCCTGGTTAATTGTAATATTCACAGAATTATTTATTCATCTGTTTGTATTTATACCAAACAGTGATGATAATTTCAGCTTTCAGGGTATCCGGTGTCGGTCATGATCCTGTAAGGACTGACAGGGCATACCCCATAAATCAATAATGATTCCGGAATGACTTCTTTAGAGGATATTTCCGGATATGATACAGTTATATCTTCAGACTGAATCCTTCAGGATCTCATGGAGGTAAAAGTTATGAGTGCCGAGTTTGCCGTCATAATTGCCGGCATCTATGAAGAGAACCCCATCTTCCTTCACTGCCGCCAAAATGCCGTCCCTTGTGGCATCTTCGATAACTTTGGCATCAGTGCCGTTTATCACAATCTCATATATTGAATTCACACCGTCAGGGACGAGGGAATCTTCTATTTTATCCTTCAGAGTCGGGCAGAACCTGTGGTTTGTACTTGCAGACATAGGGAATCTGTAATTTTTGCTTGCAACCTTTGACCCGCTTGCAACAATCCCGCCCGGAAATCCGGTTATAATACCTTCACGGTTTTTAATTGCCTCAATTGCAGCCTGTGCGGCCGAGAGTGCAGACTGCTTATCACGACCCATTATCAGGAAATTTCCGCCTGCAATACCTTTTACTGCACCGAATGACTCCTCTCCGATGTAATCGCCTTCCATCACCGGAATCTTCCAGCATTTTCTGCCTCCGACTATGCAGCGGCTCTCATATGAGTCGCCGAAGTAGTGCATCTTAATGTGGTACCTTGTTCTGGCATCCGGAAATCCGTCAAATGCGGATGCGGTTGCGGCTGTAAGCACACACTGTGAGATTCTGGCAGAGACATTCTCCTTCATACTCTTTCTGGCAGTACAGATGAATATAGATACACCGGGCCTCCCGTCCGGTGTTTCAGATGGTGAATAGTATCTCTCAATTCCTGCCTCACACGGGCACATTATCGTTGAGGTTGCAAATCCGGTGGCCTCAGTTGCAGCCACCATTGCAAGCTTCAGTGAATCTGCTGTTATGATAATCCGTGAGAGCCATATAGGAAATGCCTCCGCATAGGTATCAACAATTTCAGTGCCTTCTATCTGCATGGTATTTCCTCCTCAGTTTCCGGTTTTGATTACGCCGTCTTCGGTTACGATATAGTCCATAAAGACATCATTATCTTCAAGCGGCAGTTCTTCTGCTTCCTGGCAGGCAAATGCAAGTGCAATCTTTGTGACATCCGGATTTTTCTCAAGGAATCTGTCATAGTAGCCTGAGCCGTATCCAAGCCTGCCGCCACGCCTGTCAAACCCAAGCATTGGGAGGATTACCACATCAACTGCTCCCTCAGGTACAGGGATCTCGTTTCCTATTGGTTCAGGGACATTGAATGTGCTTGGCACGAGGTGTGAGAGATCCTTTAAGTATGAGAGCCTGAGGCTGTAATCTTCCTTTACAATGATAGGGACAACAAGGTCATATCCCTCATCAAGAAGTCTCTGAAGAAGCGGGGTTGTATCAACCTCAATGTCCTTTGATGAGAAGCCCATGACGGTCTGGCCCGGTTTTACAAGTGTAAAGAAATGGCTGCATATTGCTTCACCTTTAACCTTTTTTTCCTCAGGCGTGAGTGAATCGCGCCTGTTTCGCATAATGTCGCGGACTTTGTTCTTAGCTTCGCGTAGGTCAGAATATTCCTGAGGCATAGGGATTAATTTTTGAGTATTATTATTTATTGGTATAGTTGATTGCCGGAATTTTTTACAGGATACAGTCTTTGCAGTTCTGGTTGCCACAGTCTATGTTGTCAATTTTGTACTTAAGCGCCCACACTTTGAGATGTTTTATCACATCTATAAGCCCGACACCACTCTCTGTAAGATAGTATTCACTCTTAACAGGGAAACTTCCGGCATCGACCCTTCTGCCGACAAGACCTTCCTCTTCAAGTTCTTTAAGTCGCTGTGAGAGGACTTTTGAGGTTATTCCGTTAAGTGAACTTTTCAGCTCTGAAAACCTCCGGGTATAGTTCTCCCCTTTGTAGAGTTCAAATATTATCAGTAAAGCCCATTTCTTCGTCAGGTACAGGGCAGTTTTGTACACTGTGCAGTCCTTATGCATAGTATAGTTTCAGAAACTCATTGGTATTTATAATTTAGTATCAAAATGATATTTTGTATCATAAATATACAAAGGAGAGACAAAACTATGTTCTGTTACCAGTGTGAAGAGGCCGCAAAAGGATGCGGATGTACAGTTAAGGGAGTATGTGGCAAGGATGAGTCAACCGCAGCGCTCCAGGACTGCCTGATATATGCCATAAAAGGGCTGTCACTCAGAAATATTGAGGCCCGGAAAGACGGTAAGGAGAGCAGAGAGGCAGGCAATCTGATTGCAGAGTCACTCTTTGCCGCACTTACGAATGTCAACTTTGACAATGAGAGGCTCTATTCACTTATAACAAAGGCAGTTGAGATCAGGGATTCTCTGCCGGAAACGGGATGCAGCGATGAAATATCTGTATGGAAACCAGAAAATATCGAAGATGCAATAAAGAAGGGCTCTGAGAACGGAGTTTTAGCAACGGAAAACGAGGATGTAAGATCACTTCGCGAACTTCTCATCTACGGCTTAAAGGGTGTTGGTGCCTATTACTACCACGTTGTTGCCCTTGGATCTGAGGATAAGGAAGTAACAGACTTCATGGAGGATGCACTTGCGTCAACAGCTGCTGATCTCAGTATTGATGAGATGGTCGGATGGGTGCTTAAATGCGGTGAGATTGGAGTTAAGGTGTTAGAGGGTCTTGACAGGGCAAACACCACAGCATATGGAAACCCGGAGATAACAACCGTTTCAACATCTTCCGGAAGCAAACCGGGCATTCTTATTACAGGACATGACCTAAAAGACCTTGAGCAGCTGTTAGTCCAGACCGAAAATTCAGGTGTTGATGTCTATACCCACGGGGAGATGCTTCCCGCACATGCATATCCAGGCCTGAAGAAGTACAGCAACCTCATTGGAAATTACGGCGGATCATGGCCGCACCAGAGACAGGAGTTTGAGAGTTTCAACGGCCCTGTGCTTGTTACAACAAACTGCCTTGTGCCACCGGCTGAATCTTATATTAACAGGGTTTACACCACAGGCCCAACCGGTTTTTCCGGCGTGAAACACATCACTGAGGACTCTGAAGGCAACAAGGACTTTTCTGACCTGATTGAGCATGCAAAGAAGTGCAGTTCTCCGGATGACATCACCGTTAAGGGTGAAGGTTACACTGATGAACTCATTACCGGATGTGCACACCATGCAGTCCTTTCAATTGCTGATGCAGTGATTGATGCCGTTAAGCAGGGGCAGATTAAGAGATTTATTGTTATGGCCGGCTGTGACGGCAGGCAGAAAGAGAGGGAATATTATACTGAATTTGCAAAAGCACTGCCACAGGATGCAGTAATTCTCACTGCCGGATGTGCGAAGTACAGGTATAATAACCTTGATCTCGGTGACATAGGCGGAATTCCGAGGGTCATTGATGCAGGACAGTGCAATGACTGCTACTCACTTGTGGTAATTGCAAAGGCTCTTGCTGATGCCTTTGGAACTGACTTAAACGGACTTCCGGTATCATACAATATTGCCTGGTATGAACAGAAAGCTGTGCTTGTTCTGCTCTCACTCCTGCACCTCGGTGTAAAGGACATCACACTTGGGCCAAAACTTCCGGCATTTGTGTCTCCGGCAGTCCTGAATGTGCTTGTTGAAAACTTCGGCATCCGGGCGAACACCACGGTTGAGGAAGATATGAAGATCATGATGCCCTGAAATTCGCGTATGGATATTGTGAAGAACTGCCCCAGGAAAATAATTTGGAATTACACAATTCAACTTGATTTGAGACATAGATAAATAGAAATATATAAGCTATAATAAACAATATTATAATCTAACAGGTAATTTCAGGAAAAATAATACTAAATCCCCCAACCCAGAACTGGACTTATCTGAGAATATAATATACCAACACATTATTTTAGCCTCTTTTTGTTGTATTTTTGATTCATCACCCGTGATAATTTAATCAGAGTGAAAAATGACAAAGCATAGTCATATGCATAGTTGCGAAACTCCCGGATTTTGCTACTTTGAAAAGCTATCACATTGACCGGACTGCAACCGCCATTGCTGGCAGTTGAGGAATTAACCGGATAAAATGAAATATGGAGATTTTAGATACGCAACCAATGCAGCAGCAAAAAAATCCTCCACTTTCACAAGAGAGACTTCTTGCTTTACTGTTTGCAGCATACAGCACGTTAGCAGCGTGTTGTGCAAAGATTTTTGCAAATGTTATCTCTGTAATAATCATTTGAATTCCATAAAAAACGTGTACAAATTGATATTTATGTTAGTTAGCAGCAGAATAAGAAAACATATAAGCACATTTTTTTCATTCTTCTCTGTATTCCGACCTGATTTATCATCTGTGCCTTCTGCGTTATCCGGCATTTGGTGCAAACAGGTATTTTCAGGGTTTTTTGCTGCCGGAAATTGGATTTTTCCGGAAAATTCCCAATCATAGGTGTTTTTCCTCTTTGCAGAATTCTGCTGCAAAACTGCTGTGATGCCGCTAACATGGTCCGTGCCGCGGGTTTTGTTGCCGTTATTTTTGGAAACTGTAGTGATTTTGTTGATTTCTGTGAGTGCAGCAGTTTTATTGTCTTCACTGCTGAGATGTCCTGTCCTGGCTGCGGGGCTAAGTGCAGATGGATGGCTAAGGCCGTATAACAGAGATCTGCTTTTGCATCTGTAGCTGTTCTTTCCATCAGAATCAGGACATATACACGTGAACTACCTCCGGGCTAAAGACCCGGATGCTTCCTGCTTCATACCTCGGAGTAACCTCCACAAGTCCACAGGCCCTTCCCCTTGTCCCAAGGGTGTAATATATCAGATACTTGGTTATCGTAATGATATCCATGGTCATTATCCCGATTATTATTTGAATGTATCGCTTACATCCCCTTGGCTAAAGACCAAGGGGTTTTACGCTAATCTTATAATTCATGTAATAATGCGTTATGGCCGGTATATATGTCCTGCTTAACAATGAGTTTTTTTGTGCTGTTTCTGATGTCCGGAATTTTGGTATGTTCAGGTGGAATGGCGGAATTGCTGGTGGGATGATATGAATGCAGGATGGTCTGGCTTTTTTGCAGTGTAATCTCTATGGGTTTAGTTCTCTTCGGCTTTGAAAAAATACCTTATACGCGGTGGATTGACAAAGCATGATTCAAAGCAGGTAGATAATTAAGTCTAAAAGAGTATCACATATTAAAAGTCTGTATGTCTGGTGGGGCATTAGTTCATACCGGAGATAAGTCTGTGACTTTTAATTTATAAAAAAGAAGTAAAAGAAATAGGAATTATCAATTCACCGAAAGTTTCTTGAGATTCACATCTCCGTTTGTATTTCCTATCGTCAGTTTATTCCCTCCGTTACCTAACACTCCAGTTATATGCGTTTCTTCAGAACCGGTGAGTGTTAACTGGATGTCATTTGCTGAAACAATACCATATGCCGTTTCTATATCAATTGCAGCGTTGAGTGATGGATTTATGAATGCGGTGATGTCTCCATTGACGCCTTTTATTGTCACATCGTCCTTTATGTCAAAAATGTCAGTGACAATATCCCCATTTACAATCTCCAGATCATTAATCCCCGTTGTTTTCCTGATATTAATCCCGCCATTATCTGCCTGTGCCGATACATAACCATTGATATTGTTCATTGTTATCTCTCCGTTGGAACATGATGCCGATGTATCTCCTTTTGTGTTGGAAATCCGGATATCTCCATTAACCACTTCAACAGAGTTTACAGTAACACCAGAAGGTACGGTGATCTCCATATCTACAGAAACCATTGGTGAAGTCATTTCCGGATATGTCGTCCGGACAGTTATCTCATTGCCACTTCCTGTAGCAGTAATTTTAACTTTATTCAGTTCATCTTCACCGTAATATGTCCGTTTAATAGCTTTCAGTGTAATTTTATCCACTTCTCCACTATTTACTGAAATATCACCGTCTGTATTATCAACGTTTAGTACTGTATTGCTGTCTGCCTCATATTCGTCATTAAACTGTGCAGTTACTTCATTTTCCGGTACTGTGGCTGTACAACCGGAAAAGGCAGTTGTAAGCACTACTGCCAATAGCAGTAATAAAGTAATAATTTTTCTCATGCTGATTCTCCGTTAGTACAATCGACAGTGATATAAATGCATAAACATTTTGGCATCGGAAAAGCAGCAACTGCCTTTTCTTTATCTATAGCTAATACCGGACAGGTGTATAATTACTGCAAAAGCTCAGGATAATACCGGGGCTGAGCTGTTTTTCTTATAGTTCATTCTTTATTTCCCCGCGCTATAATCGCGGCATTTGTGGTCTCGTCCTCAAGGGCATCGGTAAACTGCTTCAGGAGGGCATGCCTTTGCTTTGCGATCTCTGCTGCTTTGTCTGTGTACATAAGATCCTTAAGTTTCAGCAGTTTTTCATGTATGTGGTCATTGGCACTTTCTATGCCCTCTCCGTGTTCGCCTGCCTGCATAAAAGTCCGTGCAATTCCGACTGCTCCCATAGCATCGAGTTTGTCGGCATCAGAGAGGATCTTCGCCTCCGGAGTTTCGGGTTTTGGGCCGGTGCTGTAGCGGTGAGTGCGTATCGCGTGAACGATTGCAGGAATACGCTCTGAATCAAAGCTATTTTTCCGGAGGTATTCCTCTGCTATTCTTGCTCCCTCCTCTTCGTGCGGAATGCCGGTTTTCTTCTCCAGCGGACGTGCGACATCGTGAAAGAGTGCTGCCGGTATGAGGATCTGCATATCCGCACCTTCGGCCCGGCCGATCTCTTCACAGAGGCGGGTGACGCGGAGGATGTGGTCAAGGCCGTGTGATCCTGACTGGGTAAAAAACGTCTCGACATAGGCGAGTATTGTCTCATTCTCGGTGCTGTCCATGATGCAGAAAAGTTGGTGCCGGGTGGAGATTAAGAGGTCGGGCCATATGCAGGGCACCACCTCACAGGAAAATGATCCATCCGGGCCTGAAAAGAGCAAATAATCTGAAATCTCCTGCACGGGTGTATACTTGTTGATTCTTATACCAGATTCACGATACCGATGAGCAGTACACCGGCAACTCCAAAGATAAATGGTGAGTCCCACGTATGTGGTGAAAAAGCCTCGGCAAGTGTTGTGGCAAGCGGAATTGTCACGAGTGCAGCGATGAATTGCGGAGGAGTAAACTCGTAACCCAATGCGATGATACTCAGGATACCTGCGACAAAAACACACAGGCTCCCCTCAATTGAACGCTGATATATTTTATCGGAAAAGAGGGCACGGGCATGATATTTTATCCGGCCAAACCGCACACCGACGGGTTCGGCAAGCCCGTCTCCCAGCCCGTTTATAAGGAGAGGAATAAGAACGAGCGCACCCAGATTCACCGAAGTGAAATATATAAACAGGAGGATGATTACAATGGCAGCCGCGAGATATTGTGTTATCAGCCAGCGCAGCGTGTGGGGCCGGTCCTCAGGCCGGTCAAAGGACAGGAACATGATCCGGATAATTTCGCTCCGCTCCCTTATCGGCTGAATAAAGATAAATAATACGCAGATGGCAATGACCAGTCCAAGCGCCCGTGTTACTGGTGACTGATCATAGACAACCAGCAGGGCCAGAATAATCGGCAGGAAGAATATCGCAAAATGATTGATCTTTCGTGTGTAATTTACCTTAATTCCTTTCCGGCGGACCAGTTGGCCGCTTACATAGTATATGCTAAAAAGGATTGATAAGAGAACAACCTGATTGAAGTAGAATAAAGTATCTATTTCCATGATGCACGTTCTTTGTTGGGGATTGTCGCTGAGTATTCAAAAGTACTGTGTAGGGAGCGTATCATCGAATTATGCCATTTATGACACCAGCCGTAAACGTGCCGGAGACGGCGTTCAAAAAGTGCCCGTTTTTTGGATTGTCTGTAGGAAACCCAGAGAGTATCTAAATATTGGAGTTTAAATACCTAAATCTTTGCAATTATTTCCGGACATAGGTATATGTCCATGCAGAAGGTAACCCGGAAAAGAGTTTGATTGCCGGACAAAATCCGTTGGAGGTTTTTCACATCCGCCACCCCTTACGCCCCTCCTATGCGTTTCATTGGTGGGGCATCTCATCAAAAAAGGGTGAGGTGTCTGGTGTCTCTTCTAATCACCGTCCCCAAACAGTGCCGTTATCACTGAATCTACCAGCGCCCGACCAGATACCCGATGCCTATCAGTGCCAGAACGAACACGCCACCAATCGCGATCGTCGAAAGCGGGATGCCGGGTGCCGGTTGAGAGGTCGGTACGGCCGTGGTCTGCCCTGAAGTTGGTAACGGTGTTGCAGGTGGGGCCGTCTCCGCCGGGGTCGAAACGGTTGTCGGTTCTGCCTGAGTTTTCGCTACTCCGGAGACCGCGTAGAAGGAGAAACCCGGGTTCATTGCTGTGAAATTAACCTGCCCGTTTATAGTTTTCCCGCCGGTACAGAAGGAGATTGATTTCCTCCAGAGAGGAAACCGGCTTTGTCTCCTCGTCGTACACCGATGTCTTCTTCTCACTGACACTAATATATCTATGATTCTGAGGCATAGCTCCAGCCGCCCCCAAACCGTAATGAGAAGATGAGAAAGAATGTCCCCGGGGGAGAGGCTGAACCGTGCGGCAGGTTCCATTGTTCTCCTGAGGGGTGGTTGTACACCCGCAGATCAGTAAAGTATACCCGCACACAGGATGATTTTCAGTTTCATAGCATCCGGGTATATTCCGGAAGGAAATAAACAATTTCTTCCGTTGCGGCCGGCCACCCGGAATTTGCGTGGTGTATGAGAATAGTCCGTGTTATTATCAGAACGCAGCCTCCCACCAAAGTAAAAATTGGATGTCCCGGTTGGTATTCCGTCCCGGAATCAGACAATGCGTCCGGGGCGGGTGCCGGTATGATCTGCGGGAAGAAAAAGTTACTTCACTGGTGACGGTTCTGCCGGGCCGGTGTATATTCCGGAACCCAGCCACCAGTCATCATCAATTTTCACACCATACACCAGTTTTGATTCGAGCGTATTGTCGTGTGTGGGATTGACATAATTGAGCTGGTAAAAACCGCTTCCGTTTTTCACCGATTCGATGTATCCCCTGAGGAACGTACCTGTGTCTCCCTCATCCAGACGGTATAATCCGACCTTCTCCGGACTGACCGGATGGGCAAGGGTTGTACCGTTGAAGGTATAGGCGTAGATATAGAGTTCGCCATCTATAAACGAACCATTTGGGTTGTTAAATTCTGCAAGTGCTTTCTCTTTGCCGTTTGTTTTCACATAGGCAGCTGCACTGTCAACGAAGGCGACAAGTGTTTCATTGGAGGTGTAGGTGTCCTGCGGAATGTTATTGGTATTTTCCTGCGGTGGAGTCACGATATCAGGCTGTTCCTGTGTACAGCCAGCTGTTAAAAGAAACAGACCAAGAACAAGCATAAAAATAAATGAAATTGACGCTTTGCGCATATTTTTGGTTGCGTTTTCCCCCCGATAAAGATGTTTATTTATGAGTGCAACGGAGGATTGTAGCGACAATTCCGTTCTCTCAGGAACCATTTCCTCCTGTATCGGCCATCCCCGCGCTATCATTGCAATGTTTCTCAGCAGTATATCGGGTTCATCGGTTCAGTATCGAATCTTCTTACCGGATGCATGACATTACCAAAGCAAAGACTGCCGGCAGGGATCCGGTGATTCCCGATCCCCTCACACCGATCCGGGTGGAGGCACAATCAGGGGAGATGCACAGGTTTTCCCAAAATACAGAGGGTTTTATGAGGTAATTTATTAATCTGAAAATTTCACTTCTGAGCATGTACACCTGTGAGGCCTCGTCCCGTAACCTTTTTACTGATTCTATCCGGCTTATGGAGGATGCCACCCCGTGTGGAGTGATAGAGTCTGACAGAAGCCCTGACCCTGTCAATCTTCAGGAGGCAGCTTAGGTGTGGATCAAAGAGATGGAAGTAATTCTTCCCTGAATCAGGGAGATGAAGCTCCTTAAGAAAAACTCAATCGGATCAGTGAACAGGTCATTATAGATATGGCCTGTGATCCAGAAGGCAGACAGATTCAGGGAAGGGTGGAGGGTATGGCGGTACTTCAGGGGTCTGGTATGGCATATATTTTTGTCTCCAATCCCAAACCTGTAACCCTCCCGGATTTTGAAGGGTTTACCAATGCCTATGTCTGCTATCCGGGATGCTACATGCCAACTACCTTTATTGTTACCAGCACTTTATTGATATCCGGAGCTTTAAGAACCGCCACCGCCGCTTTGATTAGCTGAGGGAATTCTTCTTCAAAAGGATAATTCATAAAATGTCTGAGAATAATCCTCTCTGAATAGACATTCCGGAGTATTCAGTTTTGATTAAGTGAAAAATACTGTTTTTCCAAAATGGGGACCAGTTTAAGCATAATATGGAGTTAATTTTAGTGTTATTAAAACAGATTATTTGATTTAAACCTGAATGAAAAGTGCGAGGAGCAGGATTCGAACCTGCGAACTCCTACGAGACAAGGCCCTCAACCTTGCGCCTTTGACCAGGCTTGGCAATCCTCGCAAACAAATAACTAAGACTCAATAATTAAAGTGTCTCTGAGCCTGAGGGACTAATAATTAATATTTGGACACCAGTGCGAGAGGCAGGATTCGAACCTGCGAACTTCTACAAGACCAGGCCCTGAACCTGGCGCCTTTGACCAGGCTTGGCAACTCTCGCACAATTACCTACATAAGTTGTAGCTTAAGTTAATTAAACCTTGGTTTTTGAATTTTATGTAAAACCCTAATTCGCCCGAAAATATCACAAAAAACCATAAAATAAAAGGCATAAAGGAAGTGAAAATTACAACAGATATAAAGGGCGCAAAGAGCGTAAAAATACAAAAATAATAAAAGAGAAGTTAGTCCTTTCCGGCAGGTTTCCGGAAACTACTCTCCTGAACATGCCTTTTATACTCCATATCACGGAGTTCATTCCTCTTAATCTTGCCTGAGATCGTCTTTGGAAGGTCCTCAACAAACTCAATCATACGCGGATACTTATATGGTGCAGTCGTCATCTTGACATGCTTCTGAATCTCTTTAATAAGCACCTCAGTTGGTTCATAACCATCCTTCAGTATAACAAAAGCCTTGACAACCAGACCCCTGATAGGATCAGGTGAACCCACAACAGCAACCTCCTTCACAGACGGATGCTCCATAATAGCAGATTCAACTTCAAAAGGCCCGATCCTGTAACCTGAACTCTTAATTACGTCATCATCCCGGCCGACAAACCAGAAATAACCGTCCGCATCCATACAGGCCTTATCACCGGTATAATAATAATCACCTGAAAAAGATACCTCATTGGCTTCAGTATTGCCAAAGTACTCCATAAACATACCAACAGGCTTCGGATTGATATGTACAGCAATTCTTCCGACATCTCCGGTTTTAACAGCCTTACCATTCTCATCATGAAGCACGATATTCCATCCCGGAGACGGCCTGCCCATTGAACCAGGCTTGGTCTTCATACAAGGGAATGTCCCGATACAGAGCGTAAGTTCAGTCTGCCCGTAGCCCTCATAGATATCAAGGCCGGTTCCTTCCTTCCAGACCCTTATAACCTCAGGATTGAGAGGCTCACCCGCACTGACACAATGGCGCAGCGGTGTCAGATCAAACTTATCGAGATCAGCCATAATCAGCATACGGTAAATAGTCGGCGGGCAGCAGAATGTTGAAACCTCATACTTCTCCAGAATAGGCAGAATTTCGGTTGCGTTAAACTTACCACGGATATCATAGACAACACTGCATGCCCCCTGAATCCACGGCCCGAAGAACTTGCCCCAGGAAGACTTCGCCCATCCGGTATCAGAAAGTGTCAGATGAACATCATTCTTCTTCAGATCAAGCCAGTATGCACCGGTTGTTATATGACCCAGCGGAAGAGCCTGATCATGCAGCACCATCTTGGCCTCACCCGTAGTTCCGGATGTAAAATAAATCACCATCGGATCAGACGACCTCGTCTTCTCAAGACCGGTCACAACAAGCTTACCGGAAACAGGCGCAGGATAATCAAGCTCAACAAGATAACTCACCCAGCCTTCCTTTCTCCCGTCAACAACAAGCCTTGAATGAAGGCACGGACACTCACGGCAGATATCATCAATCTTTGGAACATTCTCCATATCTGTGATCATCATCCTGATGCCGGCTGCATTGATCCGATAGACAAGATCCTTTGTTGTGAGCATAGTCGGGCACGGCACAAATACAGCACCCAGTTTAATACATGCAACAGCAAAGAACCACCATTCAGGCACACGAGGAAGCATTATCGCAACCCGATCACCCTTCTTAATGCCATACTTAAGAAGCATATTCGCCGCCTCATTGGAACGGCTCATAAGATCCCGGAATGTGAAAATCTTCTCATAACCGCTCTGATTGACCCAGATCATCGCTTTCTTGTTCCTGTCAATCTTTGCCCAGGCATCAATAACATCAAAACCAAAATTGAAAAACTCCGGAACATCAATAGAGAAATTACTGCATAACTCCTCATAATCAGTCATATTCGGCTCTTCAACCGGAATCTGGGAACGGAGATGTAAAAGATCATACAGACTCTGACCGCCGCCGGGAATAACCGACATGTCAGCCTCCCTGCCGCACGCCTGAGCAATCCATTCAGAACGCGAGACACTCTGGAGATCTGAGACATCATCGATCTTCTTCACCAGATCATCATCCATAGTCACAGAAAAACGCACCATTCCTGAATATATGGTGGTGCAAAATATAAAGATATTCTCTCCAACAAACACCACGACAGATACAAATGGCCAACACAAGTACGTCCGAGTATAGATACGGGCGGCAGCGGGAAAAAATAAATCAGTGCAATATCATATAAACCAGACAAACCAAAATAAAAACAATAAAAAACAATTTTCTATTATCTGCACCAGCATAACAGGACATGTAATAAACAAAAGGGGAAAACCAGTAAAATACGCCGGAGGATAAATTAATTGGGAAAAAATAAAATACTGGTTGTTGAAGACGAAATAATAATTGCAATGGAGATAAAGGCAACCCTGAAAAAAATGGGATATGAAGTGCCGGGAATTGCAACAAACGGAATTGATGCAATAGACCTCTCCAGAAAGACAGAACCTGATCTCATCCTGATGGATATAAGGCTGAAAGGAGATATGGATGGAATAGAAGCCGCAGAAAAGATCATGGGCCTTTATGACATACCGGTAATATTCCTCACCGGAAATTCAGACGAAGAGATCGTAAACAGAGCCATCGCAATAAACCCCGCAGGATTTTTAATAAAGCCATACAGGGAAAAGGAACTATTCAGCAATATCGAGATGGCAATATACAAGAACAAGATAAAAAATTCAGTAGAAACACCAAAAAAAATCAGAACAGAAGGAATAACAGAGATAATAAGATATTTCACATCACCTGTAATCTTTCTGGACAGTGAAGGCAGAATCTCAGAAATCAGCAAAAAAGCAGCGCTGATAATCGGAACAAAACCTGAAGACCTGAAAGGAACTCCGGCACAGGAGATATTCATACAGGAAAACAGCAGAGATGAAAATTCCGGAATTGAAAAAGACCTGACATATCCACAGGAGATCAGAATAAAAACCTCAAGAGGGATAAAAAAAGCACTCCTGCTTACAGGATTTTATTATGACCGGAGAAACGATAAGATCCACCAGTTCATAGAGATCTCAGACAGAAAAAAATATCTGCCGGAAAAAGAGAGCAGAACAGAGATAATCCCTGAAATACTAAACACAATAGACGAGAACGTATTTGTACTGACAAGAAACCTGAAAGTACTGTACACCAACCGGAAATTCGATGAATTTGCCGATTATTTAAATACAGGCAAAATCCAGCAGGGAATGCAGGTATATGAAATTTCAGGAATAAAATCAATAATAAATCCGGACGAATACATAGAAACCATCAGGACAGGCAATACCTACTCCGGAAGACGACGGATAAATACCAGAACAGGATTCCTCCTTATAGAGATCATCATATATCCGGTTGTAAAATCCGGCACGGTAACAAACCTCATAGTATATCTCCGGGACGCAACAAAAAGTAATGCAATACTGACCTATTCTGAAGAGATTGACAGGAATATTACAGAGATAGAAGAGAGCATATCAAAGATAACAGCTCTTCTCGATCAGATAAACAACCCGATATTAAATATCATCAATATTGCCAGGGGTGAAACCGGCCTTAAAATATCACAGATTATGGACAGTGCATCAGAGGCATCAGAGACACTCTCTGCAATTCAGCTCCAGACCGTCAGATATGAGGACGCAATGAATACAATGAGACATATGGGCAATAAAACGCGGGAATGGGACGAAAAAAGAAAGAAATAAAAAAATTTGCAGGGGTTAACAGAATTGTCAGCTACTCCGCTTTTCTGAATTTCTTAACTTCACCGTCTCTCAGTTCATTTCTCTTAATCTTACCGGAGAGAGTCTTTGGAAGCTCCTCAACAAAATCAATCAGACGCGGATATTTATACGGCGCAGTTATCCTCTTGACAAACTTCTGAATATCCCTTACAAGTTCATCTCCGGGTTCAAAACCTTCATTTAACACAACAAAGGCCTTGACAACCAGACCTCTGATACGGTCAGGAGAACCGACAACAGCAGACTCCTTCACTGCCGGATGTTCAAGGAGGGCCGACTCGACCTCAAACGGCCCGATCCTGTAGCCGGAACTCTTAATGACATCATCATTTCTCCCGACAAACCAGAGATAGCCGTCATCATCCCGGTATGCCTTATCTCCGGTATAATAAAACCCGTCAACAAAAGACTCGGCATTTGCCTCATCATTGTCAAGATACTCAACCAAAAGCCCCACCGGCTTTGGATTTAACGATATGGCAATCCTGCCCTCCTCATAATTTCCAACCAGCTTTCCATCGTCATCATGCAGCTCAATATTCCACCCCGGAGAGGGTTTTCCCATAGATCCCGGCTTATTCTCCATACATGCAAAAGATGCAATGGCGCAGCATGTCTCGGTCTGCCCGTATCCTTCATGTATAGTGAGACCCGTTCCCTCCTGCCAGACCCTGATGACTTCCGGATTTAACGGTTCACCTGCACTGGTGCAGTGGCGGAGTTCTGAGAGATCGAATTTGGATAGATCTGCAAGTATGAGCATTCTGTATATCGTTGGCGGGCAGCAGAAACTCGTAACTTCATACTTCTCAATAACCGGGAGCAGCTTTGTCGCCTCAAACTTACCCCTAACATCAATGATCAGCAGGCATGCTCCGGCGATCCACTGCCCGAATATCTTACCCCAGGCACATTTTGCCCATCCGGTGTCTGAAGATGTAAAATGAACATCATTTGGTGTAAGGTCATGCCACAGCTCTGCCGTAACCTTATGACCAAGCGGATAACCATTGTCATGAAGAACCATCTTAGGTTCACCAGTAGTTCCGGATGTGAAATAGATAAGCATTGGATCGTCAGATCTGGTTCTGAAATCAGCAGGCATGCTGACGGATTTATGAGAGACCGGTGCAGGATATAAGAGTTCAAACGGAAAGCTTGCCCAGCCCTCAAGTTCACCGTCTGCCAGAAATCTTGACCTGAGTGTCGGGCATTTGTCGCAGATCTCATTCACCTTAGGCGCATTCTCAAGGTCAGTTATGACCATACTGAACTTTCCGGCATTTATCCTGTACTTCAGATCCTTTGGTGTAAGAAGAACAGGGCATGGGCATACAACAGCACCAAGTTTGATGATTGCTGTGACAAATATCCACCATTCCGGAATCCTCGGAAGCATGATAAGAACGCGGTCCCCTTTATTGACATTATATTTAAGAAAGATATTTGCAGCCTGGTTAGAGAGGTTCTTCATATCTCTGAAAGAATATTTCTTCTCATGACCGTCCTGATCCACCCAGATCATTGCAAGTTTGTTTCTGTCAGTCTCAGCCCAGTGATCAACGACATCATATCCAAAATTGAAATATTCAGGAACTTCAATGTTATAATTCTTCTTTGTTTCATCATAATCCATCATATTGTGGATGCCGGAAATTTTTCTGTTTTTGCGGGAGTAGCTCTGTGATTCCGGAGCTTTTTCGCCGGACTTTGCCCTGACAACCTCACTCTCCGATATTCTCCAGAGCCGTCCGACCTTCATACCTTTCATAGTGCCATCCCTCAGCCAGGCATGAACAGTCCGCGCCTCAACCTTTAAACGGTCCGCAACCTCCTGCGGAGTATAAAACTTCTCGTCATTGTAATCCATACCATAAATGTCTGCAACAATGTAATTTAATGTTTGTTTATGTATGTACATCCACCATTCCAAGGTAAAATTCCGGGTGACAGATACCAGAAATACAGGAAAAAGTCTGCCGCAGCAACAACCGGAAAAACTGACCGGGCACACATAACAACATCACAACAGATGTACATAACCACAAAACATACATAAAACCACATAATCTCCAGTTTGAACCGTAAGGACGGGCCAATATGAAGCTTTGGAATTTCAGAGGCATATATGAGCCAAAAATACTATCAACAGACAATTACAGGCAGAACATAACCACACATAGCATACTTTCCGGGAGGCAGGACCTGCCATCTTCTTCCGGGTCAAAACAATTAATATTATGGTCTGATGCCTGCAATTGAGTAAGCAATGGCTGAGAAGAGTTACGACTCACTTAAGATTGAAAATATTGTTGCATCCGGAGAAATCGCAAAAGAGATGGATTTGCAGTCAATTTCAGAAAACATTGAAAATTGTGAGCTTAATACAAAGAGATTTCCAGGGGCTGTATTAAGGATAACTGTGCCTAAGATTGCGGCTCTTTTGTTCTCCTCCGGAAAAGTTGTTCTGACAGGGATAAGGAATAATGAAGACCTTGGAAAAGGGCTTGACATCATCATAAAATCGCTGAAAGAGAACGGAGTGGATACATTTGACGTGCCCAATGTCAAGGTTACAAACATTGTGTGCTCATATGACATGGGAAAGCCGGTAAACCTCAACAGAATCGTTGTTACGCTTAATCTTGAAAATATTGAGTATGAACCTGAACAGTTCCCGGGACTGGTTTACAGAATAGAAAAACCAAAGATTGTCGCGCTTATCTTCTCATCCGGAAAGATAATCCTGACCGGCGGAAAGAATATGGAGGATATAAAAAGCGGCCTTGATGTTCTTGAATCAAAACTTGACAGTATAATGTAATGAAGAAGATCAAACCAATAATTTTCTTATAACAACTGCCTGCGCAGGAGCAGGACAATTGTACATTTTATCACAATTCCGGGAATTGTACTTATTATCAGAATTCCGGCAGACAAACACCGGGAAAACAGTAAAAAACTGCACAGTGCAATATTTAACTGCACATTGCACAATTTATAATCATAAAGGGGCAAATCGCCACCATTTCATTGACAGGAGAGATACATCCTTCTGAAATTATTCTGCATAATCAGTGTCACATCTGCCCCCTCATAAATATCAGAGTAATTTCAGATAACCGCCGGGCGGCATATAGCAGTCACCCTCTGTAAGCATCTCTTTAAGAATGGATCTGGCCCTGTCATCCGGAATATTTGCCGCTCTGCACTTATTAAAGAGTTCATCCATTATAATTCCCTTCTTCCCGCTTCCGGCCTTTATTATCGGAATTATCACCTCATCCCTCAGTGAGGCATCATCTGCGCCAATAGCCTGCGCCTGCGTGGATGCACCATCAGCACTGCTGACAAAAGGTAATACAGTATCAGAACCGGCCCTCTCCCTGACAGTGCCAAGCATCAGTTTTGCAGAATTTAAAACCGGAATTATATCTGATGCCGGCCGCCCTGACCCCTTAATTCTCTGCACCGTTCTCTTTGCGGTCTCTGTCACCAGACTGTCCCTGACTTCAGAAGATATCTCCTTAGCAGCATATGGTATGATGAGCGGGTGCAGACGGCCCTCATAATATCCGGATGAGAGCCTGCCATAGACTGATACGAATGACGGAACCTTCAGGGAGAGCAGACTCTCCGCCACCGGGGATTTTTCCGGTGCGCTCACAATGAAAACGCCGGTTGCATCCGCAACCCTCATAAAAACCCTCTTCTGCATCTTATTCAGAGACCGCTCTGTCAGTGCGCCGGATATGAATACATCCTCTGACAAAATTTTTCCGGAAGGGAGATGCAGATCTTTCTTGCCCGGAGATATCCGTTCAAATTCGCATGCAAACATATATTCTGGCGGTTTTGGCATAATCAGGCATCCATTATAAGTTTTAGTCAGTATGCACGCAATATTCCGGCTCATCATTCCGGGTGAATTACTTAAAGTCACATACTGACAAAATATTTACTGAATAATAATTAGTTCTCCGGGGACAAATAATTCTTACAACAGAGCAGAAATTCAGAGCACGGCACACAGTCGAAGATAATATAAACCAAATACGGAAGTCTGACGCATGGATGATTCAAATACAATCTGGATAGAGAAATACAGGCCCAAAAAACTTGACGATGTCGTTGGCCAGAAAGAGATAATATCACGCCTGAAATCCTACGTGAAAACAAAAAGCCTGCCCCACCTCCTCTTTACCGGGACAGCAGGGATAGGCAAGACCACATCTGCTGTGGCACTTGCAAAGGAGTTCTACGGGGAGCACTGGAATGTCAATTTCAGGGAGATGAATGCTTCGGATGAGAGGGGGATTGATGTTGTCAGAAATCAGATCAAGCAGTTTGCAAGGACAGCACCGATGGGAGGCGCGGAGTTTAAGATACTCTTCCTTGACGAGGCGGACGCACTGACAAACGATGCACAGGCGGCCCTCAGAAGGACAATGGAGAATTATGCGAGGACATGCCGCTTTATTCTCTCATGTAACTATTCATCCAAGATAATTGACCCGATACAGTCCCGGTGTGCAATATACCGTTTCAGGCCGCTCGACCGGGAAGCAATAACCGAAGAACTGATGAAGATCGCCGAGCATGAGGGTCTGACACTCTCAGAAGATGCGATAAGCGCGATAATTTATGTGTCAGCCGGAGATATGAGAAAGGCCATAAATGCGCTTCAGGGTGCAGCGATAATAGATCCGGAGATAAAAGAGGAGATGATCTTTGAGATCACCTCGACTGCAAAACCGGATGAGATTCTGGAGCTTTTAGAGATTATCATCGAAGCCGACTTTGATGGTGCAGAGCATAAGCTGGATGAACTCACAATAAAGAGGGGCATTGCACCAAACGAACTGATAAATCAGTTATACAGAACCATTGTCGGCCACAAATCAATAGGCCGTGAACTTAAGCTTGAGATGATCTCACATCTTGGTGAGACTGATTTCAGAATAAGTGAGGGATCAGATCCTGGTATTCAGATGGAAGCCCTCATTGCAAGGTCGGTAATAAGTGCACGAAAATGCGCCGGAAACTGAACTTTAAACAGAGATAATACAGCATAATAATAGTAAGGGAGGAGATTTTTGGCAGAAGAGAATAGTGCAAATGTTACTGACAGGGTGGGAGACTGGACCCGATTTTTAAAGAAGCACTATAAGGCAGAACTGAGTGAGATTGCCAGAGAATTCCCGCATAAGAGATCGGTTGTAATTGACTACCGGAAGCTTGAGAAGTGGGGCAAGAAGGGTCTTTCACTTGCAGATGAGATCCTGAAAAACCCAGGCAAGGTAATAGGCGATGTCAGGGACGCGATAAAGAATAACAATCTGATCTTTACAAAGGACGAGGAAGAGAAGGCAGACGAGGTTAATATCCGGTTTATCGGCCTGCCTAAAAAAATAGCAGCCAGGGAAATAAGGGCGCACCACATCAACACATTCATCTCAATTGAGGGAATTGTCAGAAAGGTAACCGAGGTCAGACCTAGGCTGACATCTGCGGTGTTCAGGTGCCTTACCTGCGGAACTATGACACCCCCCTACAGGCAGGGCTATGGAAAGTTTCAGGAGCCGTACAGGCCGTGTGAACAGTGCGAGCGGGCGACAAAGATGGAGCTTGTCCCGTCCCTCTCCAAATTTCTGGATGTTCAGAAGGTCAGGATGCAGGAGTCGCCTGAGGGCCTCAGGGGCGGTGAGCAGCCTGAGACGATTGATGTTGACATCACAGATGATCTCGTTGCAATAGCAGCGCCGGGTGACCGTATAGTCATCAACGGGATATTAAGGTCAATTCAGCGTGTAACACACGGAAACAAGAGTTCTCTCTTTGACATCTACCTTGAGGCAAATTCCCTTGAGATGAGTGAGAAGGAATTTGAGGAGGTGGCAATCTCTGAGGAGGACGAAGAGCATATAATGGAGCTGAGCCGTGACCCGGATCTCTATTATAAGTTTTCACATTCAATTGCGCCATCAATTTACGGCAATGATGAGGTGAAGGAGGCAATATCACTCATTCTCTTTGGTGGAATCATGAAGGAACTTCCGGACGGGAGCCATCTTCGTGGCGATATTCATATGCTCCTTGTCGGAGATCCGGGTATTGCCAAGTCCCAGATGCTCCGTTATGTGATAAGGCTCTCGCCAAGGGGGATTTATACGAGCGGAAAGTCCTCCACCTCTGCCGGACTTACTGCAACAGCGGTTAAGGACGAATTTGGTGACGGCAGGTGGACACTTGAAGCAGGTGCACTCGTCCTTGCGGATATGGGTATAGCCGCAGTGGATGAGATGGATAAGATGGCGAAGGAGGACAGAAGCGCTCTGCACGAGGCGATGGAACAGCAGTCCATCTCCATAGCCAAGGCAGGAATTACGGCGACCTTAAGATCCCGGTGTGCACTGCTTGGTGCGGCAAACCCGAAGATGGGACGGTTTGATGAATTTGCACCTATGGCAGAGCAGATCAATATGCCGCCATCCCTGCTATCACGTTTTGATCTCATATTTGTTATGAAGGATAAGCCGAACAACACGCTTGACCGTGCAATCGGTGAGCATATACTCAAAGCCCACGAAGTTGGAGAGCTTATTGAGCATACCAAAAAAGAGGCGATTGAGGGTATAGATGCGGAGTATATCGAAAGGGCACTTGCACCTGTAACTCCGGATATTGATCCAATCCTCTTCAGGAAATATATCGCGTATTCCAAGAGAAACTGCTTCCCTCTGCTCTCAAAGGAAGCCAAGGAGAAGCTGATTGATTACTATCTCAACCTGAGAGGATTTGCGGATGACAACAAGCCTGTGCCTGTCACTGCAAGGCAGCTTGAAGCGCTTGTGAGGCTTTCTGAAGCCAGTGCAAGGATAAGGCTCTCCAAAAAGATTGAGACGGAGGATGCTGAGAGGGTTATCAGGATTGTTGACCGCTGCTTAAGGGATGTTGCATATGACCCCGATACCGGAAGTTTTGATATTGACAAGCTTGTCACAGGCATTCCAAAACAGCGTCGTGATATTATCCGGGAGATCAAGGAGACTATCAGAAACAATGCGGATGACAATGGATATACCCGCATTGAAGAGGTGCAGGAGATACTTCAGCAGAAGGGCCACAATAAGGATGATATAAGAAAGAGGATTGATGACCTCTTAAGAAGCGGAGAGGCGATGGAGCCGAGGCATGGCATCATTAAGCTGATCTGAGAAACAAGAAGGGTTAAACCCGGAATTTTCTTTTTTATACACATACTTTTCCAAAACGATGTTTATTATTTATAGCCTCCACCACACCAATTAAATTTAATTTGTAATAGAAAAAATTATTTTTAATGTGTGAGAACAAAGCCGGAGGTACCACAGCCGTTATCAACACAACTGACCCGGAAAAAAAGAATGCTGCCACAGTTATGAACTATGCAGTAAAAATCCGGGACAATTATCTTGAGCATGCTTTTGTATTTGATCGGAATTCTGAGCATTTATTCAGCCTGAAGGGAAGCCGGTGGAAGATACAGTTCAGCCACAGGGAGATTATGAGGCTCTTTGGCACTGTCTTTATGCACAATCACCCCCGTGGCGGGTCATTTTCCATAAATGACATATATACGGCCTGTGCATGTTCAATGAGGGGAATGATTGTTGTAACCAGCAGTCATGTCTATATCATGATGCCTCCGGAGGGTGAGGAATACTTTTCAGGGACTATATATAGGGACATATCAAAATGCTTTAAGATACGCTCATGCAGGCTGCCGCTGAACCTGAGGCTTTCAGCTCCGGATTTCTTATGGGAAACTGTAGCGAGGGATATGGATCTTAGGTACTACTGCATGACGTATGAGGACCGGCCTGTTAAGGCATCAGACCTGATTCATTGATGGAAATCTCTTCAGACAGATTGAAGAATCAGAAGAAGCAATCCGGAATTATATAGAGGTCAGGTACGAATTTCCGGGAGACTCATTCAGAAGAAAGGATGTCTGAAACTATCCGCTTAATTCTATACGTAAGGTGCTGCTGAATGCTGTTGTTCACCAGGATTATTTTAAGTCCAACAGGCAGACACAGATCAAGATCTTTGATGATCACATCTGGTTTTACAATCCGATGGGACCGCCAAAGAGGATCACAATCAAGGATTTGCACAGCCCACATTCGTCTGTCCCCTGTAACCCACTCATTGTAAATATGATGTGCAGGGCAAATTTCATAGAATTCTGGGGTAGCGGCATAGAAAGAATATCAAAAGAATTTCTGGAGGCAGGACTGCCTGAGCCGGAATTTAAAGAGGAGATGGATGGTTTTTCGGTCTATTTCCGGAAGAATGCCAAAACAACAGAAACAGTTGAAACCGGCGATGCTGAAGTTACAGACAATGTCAAACCCCTAATAAACACTAGACTTTCAATTCAAGACATTATAATGGAGAAAAATCTCAATGAACGCCAGATAAGAGCAGTTGAGTATGTTATCAACAACGGGGAGATCTCAAATAAGATATATCGGGAACTGAATTCTGTTTCAAGCGGAACAACAAAGAGAGAACTCATCGAACTTGAATCAATGAAAATTCTAAAACAGGCCGGAAAAGGGAGAACAACAACCTACAGACTCAATTCCTGAAGTGAAATTATATTCTAACCTAATCATTGCAAAAATGATCCGATTAGGATTAGATCATTGCAAAAATGATCCAATTAGGATTAGATCATTGCAAAAATGATCCGATTAGGGTCAGATATGATCCAATTATGGTCTGATTATGATCCATGACGATCCGCAACAACCCGATTATCCCGTTACTATTTAATGCTGATAAACTGCAAAATATGATTATGGAGAAAAAAGCAAAAGCAGCATTTGAAGCCGGAATCAAACTCGGAGCACTCTACCACCAGTGGGTAGGCACACCAATCTCCCCGCAGACTGCCGGAAGCGTTGAGAAGGCAATTGAAGGTGCAGTAGGACTTCAGCCCTATGTTGATGAGATCACAGTAAAAATAGACACCTCACAGATGGTCTTAAACGCATTCGGCTACAGTGAACTATCCGGAAAGATGTTTGATGTAAAAATCAGGACAAAAGTAGGGAATGCAACATGCCATGCACAGCTAAAGGTAGAGGAAGACTACCCGATGATGACAATCATTGAACTGATCTGAACTGAATTAAACTGAATTAAACTGAATTAAACTGAATTAAACTGAATTAAACTGATCTGAACTGAATTGAACTGATCTGAAAAGGATTCATCTGAACAGGCATTAACAGATCCGGACTCATACATCCGGATTTACCAGAAACAACAGAAGAGACTGCCGGCTGACAGAACAGACCATTACACCGGCAGACAACCATCCAGCATAATTTTTCCACCACAATGATTCTGAAAGATATACCCATAACCGATGACCACATGCACATAGATCCGGTCAATGGAAAAGGAATAAAAGCAGCACTGGAATTCAAGAGATCAGGCGGCACGCACATATTCCTTGTTACAAAGCCATCCTGGTCTTTTGGAATTACCCCGCAGTCAGGAGAGGACTTCAGACCTGTATTTGAAAAGACAATACAACTTGCAGATGAGATAACAGAGAACGGAGTGAAGACATTCCCGATTCTCGGAGTCCACCCGGCAGAGATAGGCAAACTAACGGCCGCCGGAATGACCGTTGAAGAAGCAGCAGATGTGATGTCTGCCGGACTTACTGTTGCGGCAGAATATGTAAGAAACGGTGAAGCAGTGGCCTTAAAGAGCGGAAGGCCGCACTACGAAGTAACTCCGGATGTATGGGATGCCTCCAACAGAGTGCTTGCACATGCAATAGCCCTTGCGCATGATGCAGACTGCGCGCTTCAGATCCATGCCGAGACCGGCCCGTGTGAAGATGTCGTAACAATGGCACAAAAATCCGGGATGGACATCCACAGAATTGTAAAGCATTTCGGAATCCCGGAGACACCTCTCACACCCTCACTAATCGCAAAACATGAGGCAATACCCGACCTTGCCCGGCAGGGGCGGCTCTTTACCATGGAGAGCGACTACATGGACGAAAACAGCCGGCCCGGCTCTGTAATCGGTCCTAAGTCAGTCCCGCGTTTTACACGAAAGCTCATCGAATCCGGAAAAATAACAGAAGAACAGGCATATAAAATTCATAAAGACAATCCAGAGAAGATCTACGGCGTTGAGATTAACTTAGGCTGAAATACCAAACCAGACATATAACAAATAAAATAACATTAAAACCTATTTTTCCGGAAAAACAGAGCATTTGCAGCAGTAATCTACAAAAATGCACTGACAACAGAGAGACAATACACCACAAGCATACAGTACCGGAACTTCAATCCGAAAAAAAACAATAACAGGACATCCCGGACTGCACCATCATTTCCTTTATTCAATACTACAGACAGATACTAATGATATGTACATGAAGATACACAGATCGCCGGGATGCGAAGAGATCCTTGCTGCATGCGACTGTGAATTATTGAATACAACATTATCAGATGAGAAAATAGAGATTGAGGTCAGTGAAAATTTTTACGGGAATGAAAAAGTCACTGAAGAAGAGTTTGAAGAGGCACTAAAGAAGGCAACAAATGCCAACCTCATCGGAAAGAGAGTAATAGCAGTTGCAGTCAGATGCGGACTGGCTGACGAAGACTACTGCATATACATACAAGACATACCACACGCACAGATCCTATGACCGAAAATATTGACATCAAACAGAACATCTGCCCAAAATGCGGAAAACCTACAAAAAAGGGCCTTTGTCCGGAATGCAGAATCGCCGAAACAGAATGGTTAGTCTGTGACCCAAGAGTGCAGTGCACACAATGCCCCACATGCGGTTCAATGAAAAACGGAGCAATATGGACAGACTGCAAGGTGGAAATGGAAGACCTCATTGCAGAGATCGCCCTCTCCGCAGTTCACCTGCATGAGGATATGTATGACTACAACATACAGCTCTCCCACTTTGAACCAAGCCCGAACAGAACCTCAGTAAAGATAATGATATCAGGAGAACTCTACGGCAGGCATGTGGAAGATGAATGCAGAACACTCATCGTATGGATCAAAGAGCAGTGCGACAGGTGCAGCAGATTATCCGGCGGATACTATGCCGGAGTCATTCAGGTAAGGGCAGAAGGCAGAAGGCCCGATGATCATGAACGTGCAGTTTCAGAAGAGATAGCAACCGAAATTGAGGACAGTGTCCAGAATGCCGGAGAAAGGCTCTCATTCATCACTGAGACCAAGAATACAAAAGACGGGATCGATATTGTCATAAGCAGCCACAATCTCGGCGAGAGCATATCAAGAGAGATCAAAAAAAGGCTTGGCGGAAAAATAACAAAACACCCGAAACTGATAGGCGAGAAGGACGGAAGGCCGCTGTACAGGATAACCTACTTAATAAAGCTTCCAAGATACCAGAAGGGTGAGATACTCTACTCCAAAGGAAAATACCTCGAAGTAAGGTATATCGAGTCCGGACTTCTGAAAGTCTTTGATTTTGAGGACGGCATGTTAAAATCCCTGCGGGAGGATGACGTAGAGAGATCAGTCGGAAATATCAGGGTAATTGAAAACGCCCTTGTTACATATACCGAAGGCAACACAGCCGGAATTTTAGACCCGAAAAATTATGAAAGCCGCGAGGTGCTGATACCAAAGTGGCTGTATATAAGAGAAGGTTCAGAGATCAGAGTTCTCCGAGACCCTGAAAACGACAACCTTGTCCCAGTCGGATAAGATAGTGAAGAAAATGGTGTGCCGCCCGGAAATATTCCGGCAATGAAGCAGGAGATAACAGAAGATCAGATATGAGATGCAGAACCGTTAAGACCTCAGAACTGACCCGGATTTCCGGCTGGGAATGGGCAGACAGGAGCAGACGGCCCTATGTCAGAGGTGATACTGCATATGTGCCTGTTAAGGACGGATATTCCTCAGATACAGAGATAAAAGAGCGTAAGAGGTACAGCGGCCCCGGATACCAGATGATTGGTGACATTGCGGTAATCCATGGAAGCAGGCCCACAGAATCTGAGATCTCTGAGATCATAGGTTGGAAAAATCCAAAAGGCATCCTCCTCCTGAAGGGATTTAACAGTGAGAAGAGAATCCCGGATACCGAAGTTTTATATGGTGAGTGCAGTGAAACCTGCCACAGGGAAGCCGGGCATATATTTTTTATTGACCCTTCAAAGGTGATGTTTGCAATGGGCAACCGGGATGAGAAGATGAGAATCGAAACCCTCGTTAAAAATTCCGGAAGAGAAGAGCGTATCGCCGATATGTTCGCCGGAATCGGCTATTTTACCATCCCTGCCGGAAAAGCCGGCGGTATGGTTCACGCAATGGAGCTAAACCCGGACTCATACCAATTCCTGAATAAAAATATAACAGCAAACGGCCTTAAAAATAACATAACCGCAGATTTGGGCGATTGCAGGGACCTTCTCAGGGGAACCTACGACAGGGTACTGATGGGTCATTTTGACTCAGTAAATATGCTCAAAGACCTTATACCACACATTAAAAGAGGCAGCATACTGCACCTGCACAGCATAGATTCTGTCGGGGACAGAATAAGGGAAGTTCTGAACAATGCCGGATATGAATGCGAAATAAAGGAAATAAAGGTTAAGAAGTATTCCCCCGGACGATGGCATATAGTTCAGGACGTAACGATAATATAATAACCGGACAATAATACAACAGTTAAATCTGCTTTACTACCAAAACTGCCGGCAGGGTAAAAACTCCATAAATACCAGAAAAACGGCTGAAAAACCCCAGAAGAGATGAGACATAATGACACTGAAGGGAAAAACAGTAATTCTTGGAATCACCGGAAGCATTGCTGCGGTTGAGGATATAAAACTTGCAAGGGCACTGAGACGAAAAGGTGCAGAAGTCAGGGCTGTAATGAGCAGGGCCGCATGCGGAATAATCCACCCCGATGCAGTGACATACGCATGTGATCATCCGGCAATAACTGAGATCACCGGACTGATAGAGCATGTGAAATACTGCGGCATCGGCGGAAGCGGAGATATTCTGCTCATAGCACCTGCAACCGCCAATACGATCTGCAAGATAGCCGGCGGTATAGACGACACTCCGGTTACGACATTTGCAACAACAGCCATTGGCAGAGGCATGCCGGTTGTGATTGTCCCGGCAATGCATGAGAGCATGTACAGGCATCCGGCAGTGAAGGAGTCAATAGAGAAACTGAAGAGCTGGGGCATATCCTTTGTAGAACCAAAACTGGAAGAGAACAAGGCCAAGCAGGCATCAAACGATGACATTGTCCTGGAGTCTGAGAGGGCATGCGGAGAAAAGCCCTTAGCCGGAAAGAGAGTGCTCATAACCTCAGGTGCATGTACAGAACCACTCGATGATGTCAGAGTCTTAACAACGGGTTCAAGCGGTGCAATGGGAAGGGAGATAGCCCTTGAGGCATACAGGCTTGGCGCAGATGTGACTATTGTCCATAAAAACACTGCAATCCCGCTCATCAATAACATCAAGACATCAGACTCCGACTCCATGAGAGAGGCAGTCCTGAATTATGCAGACGATGAATTTCCGGACTACTACATAAGCGCCGCTGCCATCTCGGATTTCGCACCGGAAATTTACAGTGGAAAAATCCCTTCAGGTGAAGGAGTAACCATAACACTGCTCCCAAAACCAAAGCTTCTTGACGGAATGCTGGCACTTAAGGGCAAAAATCCGGATGCGAAGATTATCGCCTTCAAACTCGGCAGGGACGAAGAAGATAAGGCAAAGGAGATGGTTAAAAAAGGCATCTTCATGGTAGCAGTCAATACTCCGGATGTGATGGGAAGTTTATCCGGCAGGTACAGATTCGTAACAGAAAGCGGCATAACAGAAACTGAAGGGCAAAAAGAAGAGATAGCAAAGGAGTTGTGGAAGGCAGCCCTGCAGCCTTAAGGAGAACAGATATGACAAAGATCTCAAAAGCCTTCTCTCCGGGGCACATATCTGGCTATTTCTGCCCGAAAACCTGCACAAACGGCGATAAAGGCAGTATCGGAGGGGGCATAGTCATCACCGAAGGCGTAACCACTACTGTCTCATACTCTGATAAGACAGCTGTTGAGATCATCAGAAGAGGAGATGACAATAAAATCCTCACGAAAATAAGCGGGTCCCCACCGATAGCATATGCCCTCAGAAGGATGAATGTCACAGCCCGCGTTCAGACAGAATGCAGGCTGCCGCTGGGTTCAGGATTCGGCCTTAGTGCAGCTGCCCTGCTGTCAGCGGTTACAGCAGCAGACGACTGCTTTGAATGCGGATATTCAACAGAAAAGAGAGAAGCCCTCGCCTATGAGGCAGAGGTGTACTCATCATCCGGCCTCGGTGATGTTCCGGCAGCAACGGGCGGGGGATACATATGCAGGAAAACGCCCGGACTAAACGGTGAGATCATCAGGAAGTTTGATGCAGATGAAGAGATCGCCGCTGTGAGCTTAAGCCCCATTCCAACAGAAGAGATTGTAAAAAACACGAAGATCCTTGAAGATACCAGGAAGGCGTTCCCGTCCGGATGTCCGGGAGGAATTGAGGAATTTTTCCGGATGTCCAAAAAATTTGCCTTTGAATCCGGACTTATGACAGAGGATGCAGAGAAAATTATCAGGGCATGTGAAGAAGAATCAGTGCCGGCATCGATGACCATGCTTGGCAACGGGGTGTTCGCATACGGAAATCCGGCAAAGAAGATCCTCTCCCGGTTCGGCAGTGTCTATGTCATGAAGATATCAGAATCAGGTTATTCCCTTTTGCAGTCCAAATAATTAACGGAACTTAAAATACGGAAGAGATTAGTAATGATACCCAAAGATCATCCGAGATATAAGTCACTAATTAGAAGGGAAAGAATAGCAGATGCCGCACTTAAGGGCATAGTTGCAATGGAAGGTGTCGGCGCACACGGAAGAGGGGAGGCTTTTGACTACCTCATCGGTGAAAGAACAACACAGTCAGCACTGCTTGCGGAAAAAACAGCTGCTGCACTCTTTCTCAATGCCAAAAATCCGGTGATATCGGTCAACGGCAACACAGCTGCCCTTGCAGCAGAAGAGATAGCAAAACTTCAGAGAGCATCCGGTGCAGCAGTCGAGGTAAACCTCTTTCACAGAACTGAAAAGAGAGTCCGGATGATAACAGAACTTCTCGAAGATGCCGGAGCTGATGTATTAAAAGGAGAGTCTGAGAGGCTTTTGCCCCTCTCACATGACAGGGCATTATGCCTCAGGGACGGAATTTACAGCTGTGATCTCATACTGGTTCCCCTTGAAGACGGGGACAGATGTGAAGCACTCGTGAATATGGGAAAGACGGTTATAGCAATTGACTTAAACCCACTCTCAAGGACTGCAAAGACCTCTTCCCTGCCAATAGTTGATGAACTGTCAAGGGCACTTGCAAATATGACAGAATTCTGCACAAACCTGAAGAAAGATGAGGCTGAACAGCTCATATCAGACTATAACAGCAGATCTTTTTTGGAGTCTGCGGTAAAAGATATAGTGGAGAATCTGTCCAATGCTCTGGATTGAGAAATACCGGCCCGAAAAATTTGAAGATATATACGGCCAGGAAGAGATAATCAGCCACATCGGAGGATTTGGCAGGAGTAAAAACATACCCCATATGCTGCTCTTCGGCCCGCACGGCACAGGCAAGACATGCGCAGTGCAGTCCCTTGCAAAGGAGATCTACGGAGACTATGCGGACGAGAACCTGAGCATAATCCAGGCTGGAATTCTCTTCACGCAGGGAAAAACCTGGCTTGAAAATGAAGAGAGATTTTCACACCTGTATAAGAAGGAAGAGAGTCTGATAAATAATTTCAAGCATATCGTCAAGTGGTATGCCTCCATGAGACCTTTTGAAGCTGATTTTAAGATACTTGCATTTGAAGAGGCCGACATGCTCCCCTTTGCCGCACAGGCGGCACTCAGAAGAATTATGGAGAAGTACAGCCGCACATGCAGATTCATTCTGCTGACAAGACGCTCATCCACAATAATTCCGGCAATATACTCCCGCTGCCTGCCGCTATTCTTCAAACCCCTCCCCAATGAAACAATTATTGGGATAATGAAGGATATAATGAAGAAAGAAGAGATCTCAGGGGATGAAATTCCGGATGACGACCTTGACCTTATTGCAGAGTTCTCAAAGGGAGACTGCCGCAAAGCAGTGACATACCTTCAGATAATGGCAACAAAAAAAGATGAAGCAGACATCATAGATCTCTCAAAATCCGAGATTTCATCGGTTTCAGCCGCACTTTTTAAATCAATACAGGCAGCAGATTTTGCAAAATCAAAAGAGACAGCAGAGATGATAATGATCGAATACGGCCTCTCAGCCAGAGAGGTCATAAACGAGATATCGGCAACTGCCAGAAGAGAATATAATGACCCGCGAATTGCGCTGATGCTTGGAGATGCAGATTACAGACTGACAGAAGCCGGTAATGAATATCTCCAGATAAACGCACTCATATCAAATATCATATCAGAGGTTTTCAATTGAAGAAGGTGTCCGAACATTACGACAGCGTGGCAACTGTCTATGACAAACACTACGACCAGTCACAGGGCCAGATATATTACAACCATATATGCGAGAATGTAATGCCCAATATCCCAAAAGGGAAAAAACTCCTGGACCTCGGCTGCGGAACGGGACTGTTTATGAGGAGGTATATTGCCCTTGGCGGTGAGGCAGTAGGGCTTGACATCAGCAGGGGAATGGTCATTAAGGGAATTGAGAAATGCAGTGCTGATTTCATGACCGGAAATGCAGAAGTTCTGCCATTTAAGGATGAAAGTTTTGATGCAGTTACAAGCCTGCTTGCTTTTTCATATCTTCAGAATCCGGAGGATATGCTTGAGGAGTCATTCCGAATCCTGAAGCCCGGAGGTTCAATCTCTATATGCACACTTGGAAAGAATGTCTTTACCACCATGGTGCCGGTTGCATACAGAATCGGTGAGAAACTGAAGATTAAGAGGGTTGGTATGGCGTACTTCGGTGAGCATTACTACCGCGAGGATGAACTGACAGCACTCTTTGACAAAATTGGATTTTCTGATGTGAGAGTTGAGAGAAAGTCCTTTGCCCATGTCGATTTAAAACCAAAAATGTACTCCTTCACAAAGAAACTTGAACCTTTTGTTGAGGAGAAGATGCCCTACCTGGCATTTAATATATGCGCCTCCGGTGTGAAAGAGTAACATTTCAGTCCCCCTCTATATAGCCCCCTCACAGTTGCACACTTAGAAATAATCTCCATCTCATTACGGTCATCAATAAAATAATATATCCCAAAGTTCTAACTTTTTTCAATGGCTTCACGGACTTACCCCGGAAGATGTCTCGTCTCAAAGAACGATACCACTAAGAGAAAGGCAAAAACTGAGATAATCAAAGCACTGAAAGCTGACAGGGCAGAGGAGAAAAAACCTCAGTCCTGGCTTGTACTCTTTACAGGAGAAGGCATGCCGGAGTACTGGATATATCTTCTTGTGGACAGAAAAGCAACCCTAAAAGATATAGATAAAAAACTGAGGGCCGTCTGGCTTGAATGTTGCGGGCATCTCTCCTCATTTAAGATAGCAGGTCGGGATTACGAGTCATTTCCTGAGGGGGCATTCTTAGATGTTGTAGAGAGCATGGAGACAGGAGTTGATGGGATATTCTGTGATGGCCTGACCGGAGAGCATATCTACGACTACGGAAGTACGACATACCTGGACTTTAAGGTGATCTCAAAACTGCCTTACAGAACAAAAAAAGGATATGACGTGGAAATTGTTGCCAGGAATAAGATGCCTGAGGCATTATGTTCAGTCTGCGGCAAAGAGGCCACAATAATCTGCCTTGAATGCCTGTATGAGGGTTCAGACAGTTATCTCTTCTGTGACGAATGCTATGAAGAACACGAGTGCGATGAGGGCATGCAGCTTCCGGTTGTGAACTCACCACGCTGCGGAGTATGTGCCTATGAAGGCGGGCTTGATGATGATATGTGCTGAAAGGCACAGAAGTCATCACGGAATATCAATACAGGTGCCGCCGGCAGAGTGAACTACCTCCGGGCTAAAGACCAGGAGGATTTACACTAAATTTTTTAAAAGAGATTACTATAATCAGTAACGCTCTTTTAATTTTGCAATTATTCTCATCTTCTTCTCTACGGCTTCATCTGCCGCCTTTTCAACACGCCTCTTCATATCGTTTATATCACCCGGAATTTTGTCCACGGCTTTCTTGAGGGGAGTGTATGCAGATTCCCGGAACTCCGGCACGAAATCCTTCATCTCACCATTGAGAATTATCTTTGAGTCTGACGGGCCTTCAGTCGCATAGCCGATCTTTCTCATCTTTACCCCGGATGCCTGCACAACCGATATGATCTCATCGGCAGCCTCAGGTGGTGCAACCACCAAAAGAGCATCGAGGGATACGCCGAGATAGTCGATATCAAGGGCATCAAGCATCTTAAGGACAGTCGGATCGACAAGGTCCCTGAGATTGCTCTCCTCGATTACAATTCTGCACCGGGCGGTCTCTGCCATCTCATATACATCACCCCTCAGGCCGCCGTTTGTGACATCTGTCATTGAATGGATGCGGGACAATACTTCACTGTTAAGAAGGGCCTCACATGCCTTTAAGAAGGAGAGATTGATGGTCTTCTCAACGACTTCCGGAAATCCGGAGTAGATTGCAGCGGTTGCAATTGTGCCTCCCCCTGCGCCCTCAGTCATGAGAAGAATGTCACCGGGAACAGTTGATGATCTGGCAGTGAGATGCTCAGATACGCCGACAGCGCCGACACACCCGGTCATTCTGTCACCGAGCACCATATCACCGCCGATTCTGAGTGTTGAGCCGCTTACGAGCGGGATATTCATCATATCACTGACAACCGAAATTCCGGCTGTGTAGTCAAAGACCTTTGCAACATCGCCGTCATCTGCAACATGGATGTCAGAGATCATCGCAACCGGCTTTGCGCCCATCACATAAACATCACGCAGTGTTGCCCTTGTTACGTGAAATCCCGCAAGGAATGGAAAATCGGAGAGCCTTGAGTGCATACCGTCAACTGTATTGATAATATATTTTCCGCCGGCGGTTACAACTCCTGCATCATCCATCTCATCAACGCCGACCTCCGCGCCCGATTTCCCGATAATTTTGGGCAATTGACGGTGGGCAAAGAAATCTCCTTCGCCCCTTGATCCGACTCCGAACTCACCCATTCCGACACCTGAATGGTAATATTCAAAGAGATCGCCTGTTAGTCCGGAAGAATTCTTTGCCTCGGTAATTACTGCTTTTGCAAAATTACGGGCATATTCATCTGAGCATGACTTGAATTTCAGAATATGTGCTGAAAGATTGTTTATTATTGTATTCTCGTCCGCCCCTTCTGCGAGTTCTTTCCGGGCGAAATGCTCAACGTCCATAGTAGTGTTTTTTCAGCATAACATAATAAATAGTCACAGATAATACAGCAGAGAGTATCCGGATATGATAAATTATAGCAAAATTCCTGCCGCATGCTCTATTGCCGGGTCGGACTCCGGCGGAGGCGCAGGCATTCAGGCAGACCTTAAAACATTTTCATCACTTGGGGTGTGGGGCTGCACAGTTGTAACAGCAGTGACGGCACAGAACAGCCGGGAGGTCAGAGGCATATGGAATCTATCAGCAGAGGCTGTCGGGATGCAGATACAGGCTGTGAGGGATGATTTCGGGATAAAGGTGTATAAAACCGGAATGCTGCCCGATGGCAGAATTATAGAGGCTGTCTCCGAGAATATTCCCGGAGGCGTGCCTCTCATTATTGATCCGGTTATGGTATCAACTAGCGGTTCACGGCTCATTGATGAAGATGCGGTGGCGGCGCTTATGGAAGTACTCATTCCGAAATCTGCGCTTGTAACCCCAAATATTCCTGAGGCAGCCGTTCTTTCAGGCATTGGTGATATTGCAGGGAGGGAAGATATGGTCCATGCCGGAAGGGTGATCCTTGATATGGGCGCAGGGGCAGTGCTGATTAAAGGCGGGCATCTGAAAGGAGATGTGTCAGCTGATATTCTGGTGGAAAAGGAGAGAGTTACTGAGTTCTCATCCGGAAGGCTGGCCGGTGACTTTCACGGGACAGGCTGCTGCCTCTCTTCTGCAATTGCGGCGTACATGGCTAAAGGCATGGTGCTGCCCGCTGCATGCAGGTCAGCCAAGAATTTTATAAATTCTGCTATATCTGAACCTTTCAGGTCAGATTCCGGGAGATTTGTGGTGAATCCAGCATTGCACACCAATGTGGATGAATACTGAATAGATAACAATAATATTTAAACTCTGAAAGAATAATTAAAACAAAAGGATTTAAATGCTGGATAAAGTAGATAATGCAATTCTGAGTGAACTTGCAAAGGACGGAAGAACCTCCATGGCTGAACTCGGCAAAAAACTCAGTATTGCCCCGTCAACGGTCTTTAAAAGAATAGAGAAATTAAAATCAAATGGAATAATTCAGAGATTTACAATAGTTGTGAATCCGGAATTTTTCAGGCATTCCATAATTGTATTTCTGTCAATATCAGTAAACCCTATAGACAAACCGGAGGTTGAGCATTTCCTGGTCAGGATGGACCATGTGCTTGAAGTTTATGAGACGCTTGAACCAAGTGATTTTCTCGCAAAGGTGAGGGTGCATGAGATTGCACAGCTTAAGGCAGATGTTTTAATTCCGCTGAGTGAACTTCCGGGTGTAAGGGATGTCAAACCCATTTTAACGGTTAAGAAGGTGAAAGAACAGTTCTGGAATATTGAGGAGTATGATCTGCATGGAAATTGAAATTTTAAACCAACTACTTGCCCTTATAACTCTGATTCTGGGCGCAGTGCTGATAATTTATCTCTATGATGCGTATAAGGCTGTCAAACAGCAGAGCATTCTGCTTCTGATGTACGGCCTGTTTATGCTTGTGATAGGAATTATCCTGACTGATATTACAACCCTTCTGACACAGGACGTATTCTGGATTTTCTGGTCGGAGATATTCTCACGCCTGCTTGTGATCATAGGAATCTGTACAATGATCTATTCCATCCTGAGAGGTTAGATAGATGGTTAAAACCGGTTCATTTGCACGGGACTGGCAGTTGATCAAGTTATCAAGGGATTTAAAGCCGCATGATATCTCAGGAGAGGTTTTAAACCGGCTGATTGAGGATTCAGACGAGGATGTTGCTCAGAAGATTGAGGAGATAGTTGTTGATATTGGAGAGAGGGACGGGAAAAGTGTTCATGAACGCATGAGTGCAAGTATGAACCCTGAGACTGTTATTGAGGGTCTGCTCATCGCATCCGGAATTATGTATGAGGCAAGGGGTAATGGAAGGGATCTTGTGATTGAGATAAGCCTGAATGAGAAAAATATTATGTCATCCTCCATCAAAAATCCCAAACTGAATATTGCATATATCACCGGTTTTGCAACGGCTCTTGCTCCGGGCAGAATTGAGAGCGGGGATGGATCTATCAGGATATATCCTAACCAAAAATGACAGGATCTAATGCAGTATCTGACATAATCCAATACAAACACACAAAAAATATATTAAAAATTATAATTATTTATAAAATAAATTGAAATATTATTTCATAATCACACAATATTACCAAGATCTTTTACCAAAGGAAAGGATATTTCCATTCTTCATATAATGGCGCAAATCTGACAAAACATATATATGTTAAGTAACATGATAACTACTTGTTAAAACAGGCATTGGGTCGGTGATTCATGCAGGTTTGCTGGAGATGTCTGACATTTTTGTCCGGAGTTATGTCCGGGCAGTTATATCAGGCATTTTCAGAAATTGTTCTGCCCGGATTTTTCCGTGGCGGGATGTGAGGTGAACATTATGAGATTTATTAAAGATGAAGAGGCAGTATCACCGGTTATCGGTGTTATCCTCATGGTCGCAATTACCGTCATTCTGGCGGCAGTAATTGCAGTATTCGTCTTCGGCCTCGCCGGAGATTTAGAGAGCGGTGCACAGAAGGATGTGCAGATTACATCAAGTACTGATTCTGACGGAACAGTAGTATTTACAGTATTTTCAGGTAGTGATGTTAGCAAACTTCAAAGTTTAATAGCTAGTACATCCACAAGTTCTTCACTCCTAAAAGAGGGTGGTGGAATAACAATTGGTTTCAGCAAAGATTCAGGAATACCTAAGTCTTGGGGAGAAATAAACGTAGTAGGGACATTTGAAGATGGAACATCTCAAATTGTTGGAAAATCAACCTAAAACTTTTTTTTTGAACTCAATCAATATAACCCATCAAATACTCAAGAGCTTCAAGTTCTCTTCTGCCGCCGCATTTCCTGACAAGTGATGCATGGTGGTTTATGAGGTCTAAGAGATGTGGGTCCCTGTTCATAATGTATCTCGTTGCATGAACCGTTGCCTCAATTATGCCGGAAAAACCGCGGTTTACAGGATGTATCCGGATGCTTCCTCTCTGTTCCCTTATTGGTGTAAGGTTTACAATCAGTGCCTCACCGGTGTCACGCTCAACCTCTGCTGAGAAGAGTATCCAGGCCTCGGCATTTTTGAGATAGCAGAAATCTGTATCTTTCTCTTCAACGCTGTGAAGAGATCTATATCTGCATTTACCTCCCGTAAAAAAAGAGTCATCAATATCCCCAAAAGCGGTTTTTACATAGATGACCGGGTCATAGATGAAGTTTGCCACGACAACACCTTCACGGGCGATGTTCTCAGACGTATGCGTGCCATGAAAGAGCACCATCTTCAGACTTTCAGGTTTTTCAGGTTTTTCCGGATTATCGCGGTTGATAATCCCTATGGGCGCAGCATTGAACTCACGCTCCGGCAGGTCAGCACCGGACTTCTGTGCAGATGGCCCCCTGCGTGAAACTGTCGTTGCAATTATCTCGTTTATTCCGCCGCAGAGCAGTCCCATCTCCACCCCTCCATAAGAGCCACAAAAATTCCGGCAATGGTTATATCAGCAATAGAACCCGGATTGATACCTTTATCAAGGCAGTATATATCAAAGTCCTCAGGACTTAACAGATCATTTTCGGATGTATCTTCACCCGCACTGCCACAGCCTCCGGATACAGTTCCGGCTCTGATGCCCGACAGCACCTTAGCCGCCATCTCCCTTGTCTGATCGGCAACCCCGTCCCCATGCTTCTTGGCAACAAAGGTGTCATTTTCGGTTGCCAGCAGCTCAAGAAATGCCGGCCCGATTGCAGCACGTCCATGACCAAACTCCTTAATCAGGTCTGCCGCCTTCCTCGTAAGTTTAAACCCGGATGTCCACTCACCGGCAACCATATCACAGGCAGAAGAGTACTCCATGACATCATAGAGCGTCATGCCCTTCTCACGAAGCTGCCGGAGGGATTCAGGATCATTGACATCGATCTCATCATCCGACTCATTCATCCGGACAGATGTAAGCCCGAACGCCTTATAGAAGAAGACTGCATCATCAACCGTTGTCTCCTGAACACATTCAGCTGCGCCTGCAATACCTCTTCCATTTATCATCGGAATTAAGAGTATAAATGCACCAAAATGGGTATTGCCGCCGGAATGTGAACTGGTGGCCTTTACAGCATCATAGATCAGCTCACCAATGCCCTTCTCCGACTCACAGTCCTCAGCCTCATCAAATACCGGCCCGGCAAATATAGCAGATGCTAAAAAATGCTCAAGCCAGGTATCATCATAGTCATGTTTCCGGTCAACATTCCCCGGCTTAACCTCGGCACAGACCTCAAGCATCATTGCAGTCTGCGCCATGCCGGCAAGTGTACTGCTCCGGTCAGAGCTTCCCGTCCGTCTTACTGTCATCCTCAGATTCCCCCTCACTGAAAATCTCCTTCATAATCTTCTCAGAGAGTCTGTGTTTGTAGCCCATATACTCAAATAGATTTATGCCCGCTTTTTTAAGTGAGATATCCCTGAACATACAGGGCGTTGAACTCTTACAGCACCATGCAAGGCTGCCAAAGCATGTAGTATCCCCATCCTCAAGAGGAGTGTTTTTCACAAGCGAAAGTTTGAGGTCGTGATACTCCTTGGGAGTCATACCAATCCTCTTCAGTGCCGGGATAAGCGGACACTGTTTTACCGGCATACAGCAGAATGTCAGACTTCTGATATCCCCGCCGCGGCACAGCTGCTTGGGTGCATTGTACCAGCCGGTCTCATCAGCATACTTTGCAATGGCATTATCCAGATTTTTCAACGTCTCAGTATCCGCATGCCTCGCAAGTGAGATGAGATCAGCACCATGCTGGAAGAGATCCTTTGCCACTGAAAAGTCATTGACTGAATTATTGGCAATTATCATTAACGGGCAGCTGTTCCTTATCTGCTTCAGCTTTGCAATGCCGAAGTCCATCAGATCCACATGGATAATATCAGCACCAGCCTTCCAGATAAGCTTTGCAAGCTCTGAATCATCAGGATTCACCCCGGCTCTCATCTTTACAGACACCGTAACTCCGAGACTTTTCAGCGCCCGTATTGTATCGCATAACTGATCTGTATGATTCAGAAGGTATTCACCGGAAGAGGCACTGATCATGGCTTCCTGCCGGCAGTGTGCATCTATCTCATATATTACATCCGTACCCAGTGCAGAAGCAATATGTACAAAAGATTCCGGTGCAGAACCGCGTAGGTTTACACCCGGAATTATGCCGGAACCTTTTAGTTTATCAGTCTGCGCCTTAAGTTCTGCAACAGGATCGTCATATATAAACTCCTTCCTGCCTTCCTTCAGAAGAACTGCACCTGCATTTATTGTCGGTTCATCAATTGAATATCCGCCGATGAATGCCATGCCAACATGCTCTTTTCTCTCAATGCAGTAATCTGCATCGACTATGCCGGCCATGGAGGAGAGTGCGACAGGTGTCTTCACAACCCTCTCATTTACCATCAGCTCATACCGGTCATATGGATCCATCATTATCCTTTAACTTTTGTCATAGTATTTCTAATCTCTTTGTATAGATAACAAAAAACAACAGAAAAAAGATCACATAAACAGAAACAACATGAACTGAAAAAAGTTAAGCAGCAGTTGAGCATTTGGAGCAGCAGATATGACATATAATCTCAGATCATAAATCCCGGATAATCCATTGAAACACCAGAACAACAGCCATAAAAAGAGATTACGGAATAATTTCTGTAACAACAACTTCAAAATGATCCGCAGTTTCGTTCTTCAGAACAGACCTTCAAAACAGAATCGGTAATTATTTTTAATAAAATCGTGGTACATAGTAGCATATGGTTAAGAAAGGTTTCTTACTAGTTGGCCATGGCAGCAAAAAGCCATACAATAAACAGTTAATTGAGAGCACAGCAGCAATAATCTCCGGCAAAGAAGACGGATATATCGTAAAATCCGCATTTATGGAGAACAGCTCCCCTACAATTCAGGAGATGCTTGACGAATTTAAGAAAGAAGAGATCGACACACTCATTGTTGTACCGCTCTTCCTTGCAAGAGGCATTCACATTGACAAAGATATACCAGGCATTCTCGGACTTGAGGAAGGAGGCCACAAGGGCACTTTCACAACAGATGCAGGAGACGTTCCGCTTGTCTTTGCCCAGCCTATCGGAGACAACCCAATGCTTGCAGATCTCATGATCGAGAGTGCAAACCTCGCACTGGACAATTACCTGTAATTAACATGAATATACTGGTGCTCGACACCATTCACGGCGGAGAGGAGATCTCCCGCCATCTCATTTCTTCGGGCCACAAAACTGATGCAGTCGATGTATACAGGCATAAATCCGGAATATCAGAGGATGATGCACTTTTAAAAAGCTATGACCTTACAGCCTCGCCCGTGCATCTCGATCCGGACCATCCCCTCCTGAAAAAGGATTGCAGAATTATCTCACATCATCAGGCGGCTGCAATTATAATCAGGGATAATAAGCCTGAACTTATGGTAGAGATCACAGGTGCAAGGGGAAAGACAACAACCGCACATGCACTCGCCCATGTATTAAGAGAGCATAACAGCAGGGGACTGTTGCATACATCAAAAGGGACGGCTGAGTTTCCGGGCGGAAAAATTCTCTGGAAGAAGAGCATAACCCCGGCATCGGTAATTGATGCGGCACTCTATGCTCATGAAAACGGCCTGTGGCTCATAGCCGAAGAGTCACTCGGAGTTACAGGTGCGGGGGACATAGGCATTCTGACATCAAAGGATGATTATCCGATAGCCTCCGGAAAGAAGAGTGCCATTGAGGCAAAAACAAAATCACTGAAGAATTCCGGCATGGTAATCACCGCACCGGGTGAAGATCCGGTAGGGAACACCGGCGCAGTTCACTCAGAGGACATCACTGAAGTTAAAGACGGGATATGCCGATACAGCCATAACGGAATAAAGGGCACATTTAAAAACCCGCTGCTTGAGATTACCGGATATAAAAAAGCCCTTCAGACAGCCGCAGCAACTGCCTGCATCCTCGGAATTGATCCTGCATGCCTGAAGGATTTTTTGGCACTTGAAGGTAGGATGTCATCCGGAAAAAGGGGCAGCAACATAATCATTGACAATTCAAATAGCGGAGTCAATATAGAGACAACCCTCGATGCTGTCAGATATGCCGGAAAAATCTCTCCTAAAGGGGATCTGACACTTGTTATAGGCCTTGAGGCAGATAATATATGCGAAGGTTTCCCGCCGGGAGAGATACTGGATGCCATAAGACAGTCAGGAGCAGATAAAATCGTTCTTGCAGGGAGGGCAGCGCGGCTGAAGAAGGAGGCAGAGAGGCTGGCAGGATGTGTGGCTCTATCATCCGGACTTTCAGACGGGATTACAACTGCGGAAAAAATGACAGAAAACGGCTTAATTGTCCTTTCTGTAAAAACATGGAGATGATATAATATGCATTACATTCAGCCAAGACCAAGTTCAATAGTTGCTGCGCTTTACACTGTAAGGGATCTCGGAGTTGACCTTGCCATACTGCACGGCCCGTCAGGATGCTCATTTAAGCATGCAAGGCTTCTCGAAGAGGACGGACTGCGGGTGCTCACCACCTCGCTTGCAGACAATGAGTTCATATTCGGCGGACAGAATATTCTCGAAGATGTCCTTAGATATGCAGAGTCTGAGTTTTCACCGAAGAGAATAGCAGTGGTCGGGACATGCGTATCCATGATAATAGGCGAGGATATGCAGGCCGCCATTGAGGATTCAGGGATAATTACTCCGGCAATAGCAATCGACATACATGCGGGCTTTCGCGAGAATATTGACGGAGTTATTGCAGCGCTTGAACCTGCGGCAGAGGCCGGATGGATCAGTGCAGATGAACTTGAGAGGCAGAAGTGGGTGTTAAGGGAGGCAAACCGGGTCGAAAAGGAGAGAGGTGCGGCATATAAGAAGTATGTGCAGCCCTCAAGAGGGGATCTCAAACATCTCGTTGCAGAGAGACTTGTAACAGTTGCATATTCCGGAAAAAAGGGAGTTGCAGTTATGAACGCCAAGAAGGAGACTGCGTATATGTTTGCCGATGAACTTATAGCCCTGCATGAGGTCTGCCCTGATGCTGACATCACCTATATTCTCAATCTTGAAAAGAGAGGTCTGCCAAAGGTGAGGCAGGACGCTGAAAATGTACTAAGGGGAATTAAGGGTGCAGGCATAGATCCAACAATAAAAGGTGCCCTTGACGAGTATGGTGCAAACGGAGATATCCTCGGAGAGGCTATCAGGGATTTAAGGCCGGACTTTGCCCTCATTGCCGGTGTGCCCCATGCTATCCCGCCGGAATATCTCAAGGGCATAGAGCTTTTTTCGGTTACGAACGGCCCCAGACAGGTTGAACCATTAAAGGACTTTGGACATGAGCATGTCGTTGTGGAGATTGACCTTCACCCGAAGACACTTGGGGTCAGGGAAATTGTGCCGGGTGAGTTTGGGGACATCTTAAGAAGCTTTAAACGGAGCTGACAATATGCGATCAGTTCTGATAACCGGAGACAGATCAGGGAGCGGAAAGACGAGCATCACCCTTGCCATCTCGGCGATACTTGCAAGGGAATACAATGTCCAGCCGTTTAAGGTTGCGATGGACTATATTGATCCGTCGTACCTTACCGGAGTTACAGGCAGGATGTGCAGAAACCTTGACAGCTTTGTCATGAATCCGGATGAGATTAGCGACAGTTTCACACATGCCTGTGAAGGTGCGGATATCGCAGTCATTGAAGGTGTCAGGGGGCTTTATGAAGGCTCAGAGTCCCTTGCAGACACAGGCTCAACAGCAAGCATTGCCAAGATGCTCAATGTCAATGTGATTCTTGTAATTGATGCAAGAAGCATTACCAGAAGTGCAGCGGCGATTGTTATGGGCTTTATGGCCTTTGACCCGAAAGTCCGGATAAAAGGTGTAATCCTCAATCAGGTGATAAGCGAGAAGCACACCAGAAAGGCAAAGGAGGCAATTGAGAGCGCGACCGGAATTCCGGTCATCGGTGCAATTCCACGAAAGGAGGAGATGAAGCTCACCATGCGCCACCTTGGCCTGATTCCGTATATGGAAGGCAGAACAAAGGATGAATTCACTGAAAAGCTGAAGGCCGTCACTGACATTGTTGAAGAGCATGTGGATATGGACGCACTCCTCTCACTTACAAACGATGTTGAGATTGAAAAACCAGAGAAGACCGTCTTTCAGGAGGTCAGATCTCCGGATATGAAGATAGGAATTGCTCTTGACGAGGCATTCAACTTCTACTACAATGACCTCTTTGACATACTAAAAGGTCTCAATGCAGAGCCGGTATTCTTCAGCCCGGTTCATGACCGGCTGCCTGAGGCAGAGGGCTACATATTCGGCGGCGGTTATCCGGAACTCTTTGCCGGCGAACTTGAGGGAAACTCTGCCATGAGAGAGGCGGTAAGGGAGGTCTCTGCAAACGGCACACCCATATATGCCGAATGCGGCGGCCTTATTTACCTGACTGAGAAGGTTGTTCTAAAAGCCGGCTGGAGCAGTCTTAACGAGGATGAAAGCTACTCAATGGCAGGGGTTTTTAAGGGTAAGACCGAAATGCCGGTCGGACGGGTGGTCAGCTATGTTGAAGGTGTCTCTTCCGGAGGGCCGCTTGGAAAAGGCTCCTTTAAAGGCCATGAATTTCACCACACCGACGTCACACTTGACAGTGACACCAGATACTCATACCTGCTCAGCCGGGGTAAGGGCATAAAGGGCAACATGGATGGCGCTTTAGTGAACAACACCCTTGCTTCATATACGCACCTTCATCCGGCTGCATCATATGATATGATCAGCAATTTTGTACGGGTTTGCAGAAATCTCCGGGATTGAAGACATTGTAAACCCGGAAGATATACTTTTTCCAGTCTGATTCTCTTCTTTACTCAAACATATGTCATTGTATAATCCTGCCCTCCCTCTATATCTCCAGTCATACAGATCCAAAAATCCCGGTGCATATCAAAAAAATATTACCTTCTACCATCAAAGAATATTTTTATGATTATATACCTGAATGGTGAATTTGTACCTGAAGAGGAGGCAAAGGTTTCAGTCTTTGACCACGGTCTTCTGTACGGCGATGGTGTCTTTGAAGGGATCAGAGGATATAACGGCAGAGTATTCAGACTTGGCGAGCACCTTGACAGGCTTTACGATTCAGCCAAAACAATCGACCTTGACATTGGAATGTCAAAAGAGGATATGGCAGAGGCAACTCTTGAGACATTACGCAGAAATGACCTTAAGGACGCATACATCAGGCTTGTGGTCACAAGAGGTGTAGGAGATCTCGGCCTTGATCCGCGCAAGTGTGACAAGCCGACTATATTTATCATCGCAACCGGATGGGGTGCAATGTATGGCGATCTCTATGAGAAGGGCCTCACTGCAATCACAGTTTCAGTCAGGAGAAATCCGGCAGACGCGCTTCCTCCGAATGTCAAGAGTCTCAACTACCTCAACAACATCCTTGCAAAGATTGAGGCAAATTACAAGGGCGGCGATGAGGCTATATTCTTTGATACAAACGGATACGTAGCTGAAGGTTCGGGGGACAACATATTTGTCGTCAAGAAAGGCACGATATATACTCCCCACACACTGAACAATCTGAGGGGCATCACGCGCCTTGTTCTCCTTGAGATTGCAGGCGAGATGGGAATTCCTGTAAAAGAGCAGAACCTTGGATACTTTGACCTCTATACAGCCGATGAAGTTCTTGTCACCGGTTCAGCAGCAGAGATTGCTCCGGTAACGAAGATTGACGGGAGAAGCATTGGTTCAGGAAAGCCAGGCCCTGTTGCTGCACAGCTTGTTGCCGCGTTCAGGACAAAGACTTCCGGAGAAGGAACTGAGATCTATAAATAACCGGATTTAGAAATTTCCGGACAAACCAATCATATTCCGGAATTTTTACCACTTAAAAACATTTTTACGGGTTTTTCACCCTGATCTCCCCAAACATATTATAATAGAATCTGCCATCCGGATCAGGGCTTTAAAGTTCACAATTTCCCGCCGGCAGAACCAAATCAGAACCTGAGCAAAATCAGCCAGAACAATTTCAAAAGCTATATAACCACACAGTGCGTAGATAGTAAGGCAACGCTGATGACTCAACGGAGCACCATTGCTGCTATAGTGTAGGGGCCAATCATGCCGGCCTTTCACGCCGGCGACTGGGGTTCGAATCCCCATAGCAGCATAGGACATTGTTTGTTCTTAAGCTTGATTTGATCTTTTTATAAGGGCTTTAACTCTTAAAAAAAATGGTCATCATGTCAAACACTAAAAACGCTCATTTTTACAAGTATTGCCGAAATTACGACTATAATAAGGCAATTGATACTGCACTTAAAGAAGATATTATATCTGAATCTGACAAAAATCTGATTCTTGAATATATCTTAGAAAGGCAGGCTTTAAACAATCTCTCTGATATTCGCTGCAATAAAATTGCATCATCTCTTATTGGATTCCGCCGTTTTACGCCATCTGATTTCATATCCTGCTCTATCGTGGATATTTATTCCGGCATAACTAAGATGCAAACCGGATTATCACAGAGAGGTAAACCCTTTAAACAAAACACAAAACGGGATTATATCACAATATTAAAGCCGTTTCTGTTATGGCTTGTTGATTCAGAGTATGTACACCTGCCAGTTAAAAAAATAAAAGCTTTAAAACCGCTTCCGCCTGAAAGATCAACAATAGGGCCTGATGAAATATTAACCCCGGATGAAATCCTAAGACTTATCCAGGCCTGCAAAAATTCAAGGGACAGGGCGCTTATTGCAGTGCTTTATGAATCCGGTGTCAGGGTTGCGGAACTCGGCCGGCTCTGTTGGGGTGATGTAATCTTTGATGAATTCGGGGTAAAGCTCTACATAGATGATCAAAAGAACAAACAGCACAGATACAGCAGGCTGGTAATCTCTACAGAATACTTAGCAACATGGAAGAATGATTATCCTCTGAATATAGCTCCTGATGCACCTGTGTTTATTGATTTCGCACAAAAGGAGGCATTACACTATGATGCAGTTGTAAGGCTCCTACAGAGGGCACAGAAGAGGGCAGGGATAACAAAAAATACCAACCCGCATATCTTCAGGCACACCCGGATAACTCACATGATTCAGCAGAATTACCAGGAGTCCATAATCAAAAAGTCAATGTGGAATAACCTGAATACGGAAATGTTCTCTGTTTATGTCTCCCTCTCTGAATCTGATATTGATAATGAATTTCTGCAGAGAGCCGGCATCGAGAACATAAAACCAAAAGAGGATCACCTTATGCCGGTCACGTGTGGCAACTGTCAGAAGGTAAACCCACCAGGCAACGCTTTCTGTTCCAATTGTGGGAATCCTCTCCATCCGGGATCTGAGGAAAACACTGATCATCTGTACGGGGAGATCCTCCGGCTGGTAAATGACAATCCGGGATTTCAGGACCTGCTGGATGAATACAATATGATACTTGATAAAATGCTCAAATAATTAATTATAATCCATTTTAACAATAATATCATAGCCAATTTGAAATTAAAGCAAATTTAACACCTATATCCAGACCTCCCCACAACATATATATAGAACCTTCAAAAGATGTCAACTAAAATAATTCCATTCTGCCGTTTTTTCAGGAATCCAACGAAACTTAACATATTAGTTTACAAGTTGTCAAGTGGGGGGTGATAGCTTAGTTTACATTCACGGTATTTACAGCAGATCCAGGGAAAAAATACAGGTAACCCTGCTCCGGAAAGTATCAGGATCTAAAAGACCAATATTATTTAATCTGCCTCCTGAATCCCGATTACAGAATGATTTATCAGTTTTTGAATATCTCACACACTCAGGCTTTGCAGTGCTTTTCGGGACACAATCTGAGGGTTTTTTCCAACTTGTTAACTAAAAACATAGGGGGTGTTAGGGGCAAGCATCCGGCTTTATTCCGGAAATTACCAACAATACTCAGATTTACAATGTTAACTAATGTCAGGTGGTTTACATTCATTTATCAGGTGTCCGGTTTTAGTTGACATCCCTGACACGTGATAGCAGCGCCCAGGTCAGTAAGTACAATGCTGGTCCTTGCATCCACAGGAATTAGCAACATGGAAGAAATTAAAAAAAATTACAAAATCTAAAAAGAAGAATTGAAAATATAGAATCCAAGATCAACAAGATCAAAGAAGGTGAAGAAGGGAAATAACCCTTCATCAAATCTTACTAAAATATTAATCAAAATCATCCGATTGATATTACTATTTATCCTCTGTAAAAAGATAGTTATTTAATACCACACAATATAATCTAAATCATGGATTTAGATCAATCGGGAAAAATCAACATAGGATATGCCAGGACAAGTAAAGAATCTTCCATCATAAAGAATCAGATCCAGGCCATAGCCGCTCAGGGTGTGCCTCCTGAATGTATCTTCATGGATGAAGGAGTATCCGGGACAGTTGAACCAAAGAAGCGGGCAGGAATGAAAGACCTGCTTAGGTTCATAGATGTCCATCAGGGACAAATTGATAAGCTGTATGTCTTTGAGGTTACCAGACTTGGCAGGACTTTTTTAGAGACCCTAAAACTTATTGAGGAGATTGAAACCCAGCACGGCATAATGATCTATTCCTTATCCCCTATGGAATCATGGTTTCAGGTTGAAGACAGATCCATCCGGAATGGCATCATCTTACCAGTGCTGTCATGGGTTGCACAGAGAGAGCTGGAGAACACAAAGGAACGAATTAAACTTGGTTTGGATCGTGCCCGCTCTGAAGGTAAGAAGCTTGGAAGACCTGAACGGATTATCGATTGGGAACAGGTAGAGAAGTACAGAGCAAAGAAAATATCAAAGGCTAACATTGCAAGGATTATGGATATCCCGGTTGCAACATTTTACAAGCGCTGTCAAGAGTATGAAGCACAGCAAAGGATAGATCAAGTAAAGGCTCTGATTGAATCAGACAATTAATAGAATTCTATTTTGTATTTTCAACCAACTAATTTTCCTCATTGTATTAATTGTTCTTACAGCTCCTGCCAACCGTGAGCATAAGGATCTCGAACTTCCGGAAACCTCCGAAGCCAGGACAGCCGACCCCGGAAGCCCTGGACAAACACACCCACCACGGCAGGCACACGCCGCAAAAAAAGCGGCGCTTTAGGTTAGTTAGTACTAACATATACAACTCTTCTGATTGTCCAAATTGACCAAAAAGGCAGAGAAGTCCGGAAAAATATAGTTCTATTTATATGTCTGTTCTATCAGAAAAGCATGAAAGAAAGAATTTCCGGGAAGGAAGAAGAAGAAGAACAGGAGGGAAAATTTGATCAGCTAAAGCGTAAGGTGCTTGCCCCTAAGTATCTGCTGCTGCTATGTGTTTTCTCGCTCTTTATGATGTCCCCAGTCTCAGCAGCAGATAACGAAACTGCGACAATGGATCTCAGCAGCATGACATCCCTGATTGATCAGGTTGCCGACCTGATGCCTTCATTCGGGGATCTGGCAATTGCGGTCGTGCCGATCCTGTTCATCTTCATCATCATCGGATTCGTAACCGGCCTGCTTGATGGTCTCCTGGACATGATCAGGTCTGTTCTTAAGTGAGGAAGGGAGATACCCATGAAACCCTCTTTTTCATTCTTATGCCTTACATGCCTGATCTTTCTGTCATTGTTTGTATCATCAGCGTCAGCTGTCGTGATATCATTCAGTGACATGGGCATAGAACAAAATCAAAAAATCCTGATATATGCCCCGTATGCTGACTATAACGAGACTTTCATAGGAGAGTACAACACCACGGCCACTGTGATCCTCGATGAAGATAATCATTATGTCATGGTCTTCAAGCCGGATACCTGGGATACCCTAAATGATCCGCTCAACGCAATCGAACTTTTCAAAGCGTCCGTACCGGTCGGGCTTTCAGTCGCTCTTTTCGTATTCGCAATCCTCGGAGGATTCATTCTTCTCGCACGGGCTTTCCGGAAATAAAGGAATAAAACAAGACAGGAGGTAAAATCATGAACGTAACAACTGAATCAAGATCTCTCAAACTTCAGATAAGGAAATCAGAAAAAAGATTAGAAAAGAAAATCCGGAAGCTGCTAAAGGAGGCCACCCCCTTCCTGTTGATTGTAGGGCTTGCGGTTCTGATGTTCAGCAGTCCGGTTAATGCTGAAGTATTTAGTAAAACTTATGAAGATTATCAGTATGATTATTATCAGGGTTATAGTTACACAGATAATGCTTATGAAGATTACAGTACACATGGCATAGCTATTATGTTTACTGGTAGCTGGGGAAATTATAAAGGTTTAAGTTATACTGGCTTTGAAACGAATTCTTATGTAGTATGTAGTGGTTCTGATGTTACCACAACAGCAGTACAGTTACAGGCCGGAGGCACAACATATGGGACAGGAACAGCCACCATAATAAAACAGTATAACCCCACAACATCAGCTTATACAGGTTTAAAAATGTGGATTCAGTGGTCTTCTTTTAATACGGATAAATTAATTACTGATGGAGTAGCTTTACACAGCACAACACTTAATTTTGACGGTATAAGTGTGACATCTAACCGATGGGGCAAGAGAAACTATTGGACGGAAGAAAGCGGAGAAACGAGTAAAAGACTGTTTTTAGGCGCGACAATATCAGGTTTTGCAACAACGGCTATACCAAAATCAACAATTACCACAGCACACTTTAATGTAGTTTCGTTCACTATCGATTATGAATTAAATCTTATGTCTGATTATGAAGCTAATAGAGTGAATTATATTAATATAGATTCTGATACATATATAAGGGTTACAGGCATTCACGACGATACAGGCACATTAATGTTTAATTCGTATGAGAGTGGAGAACGAGAATATCCATATCACTTATTACCATTAAATGTATCAAGTTATTTGCCGGACGGACAAATAGTATATGATATAATCGGTGAAGGAATAATCCCATCAAACACCGTCTCCGTCATAACCCGCGTTAAGTCCCTCGCTGATTCATCCCTCATAGCCGGCTCAACAGTCTATTATCGCGCACTTGACGGCAGCGACCTTGTCAATCAAACCCTCCCCTCCGGCTCTGATGATTTTCTCCTCACAAAAAACATTTGGTATGAATACTGGGCTGAGGCTTCCGGTTACGAAAATCAAACCTCAACTCCATCTCAGAGTATGTTCACCGGCGACACATACAATGATATATATCTCGTGCCGACAGTGGAAGAACCAGGCGGAGGCTCAGGGCTTTATAATTTCTACATCTCCGAACAGACTAACGCCGTTGGCAGTTCAACCCCGCTGACCAGTCCGGCAACAGTCGTCCTTAATGGAGAGACAAAACTCACAACATCCTCCGGTTATGTCAGCTTTGAAATCAATACAACAGTACCAATAACCTACAAAATCACAAAATCAGGCTATGAATCAGTGACCAGATCCTACACTCCGAGCTGGCCGGGAAATACAATTAATGAATTTATATCCCTTAGACCTGAAGGAGTAATACTCCCCGGAGAACCAACCCCAACCACAAGTCCGGGAGATACCCCTCCCACATCTTCTGACATTCCTGCTCACCGGCAGGCAGCACACGACAGCATGGAAGAGCTGAATGGGATTATCCCCGGCATTGTCAGTATAGTTGCAATCATGTTTTTAGTTGCAGTCATGAAACGGGGCATGAAATAATCAGAGGCAGGATATGAGATTCAATATCTTTGCCGTGCTGCTTCTGCTGCTTACCCTGGCATGTCCGGCAGCAATGGCCATTCAGGAAGAGACCCTTGAGGACATCCAGACATTCAGTTTTGAGGCTCCGGAGGGTCTCCTGCTCTCCGGCCTAAGGGTATCCAACCTTCCGGCAGGCGGAAATTTCTCCGGCAATTTCAACGCATATGGTGATAATTATCTACTGACAGTAGGAAGTTATCAGGAATGGGGATGGTGGAATTTTGACATTGATTGTCAATATCCAAACGGCACAACACAATCAATTCACCTCTCAAAACTTGCCCCTTTTAGCCTGGACTATGATCTGAATGTGCAGCCCTGGGTAACTCAGACTGACTGGATGCTGGACGTTGATGTATCTGTATCTGTCCTGCCATTACAGGCCGTTTTCCCGGCTGAGGTAGGAGCTAACCCTTTTATGACAATAGAAGGATCTTCGGCGATGGCCTCAATAGCATTCGCAAATATAACAGGCACAACTACAGATCCGGCTGACGTTACAATATTCATCTCAACTCCTGAAGAATTCAAAGAGCAGCAGGAAAATAACTGGCTTGCTAAAATTGGAGCAACGGTAGATCTATTTTTTCAATGGACATGGGATAACATCCTGAATTTTGCTGCCGATATACCCTATATCGGGAAATATCTGGAAACAGGACTGACCTTAGCAGAGATCATCATAAGTGAAGTATTCTTCTGGTTCTCTCTGATCTTTATCGAATATCCGGAACTCACATTCCTGACAATGGAATTTTTCATCCTCGGAGATGCTCTCATCTCCACCCGAACCCTATCGTCCCTGGTCAGGAAGGTCGTGCAGAATCATATCGCTTTCGTGGAATTCATGTATTCGATGATAGTCAGGGCTATCGAATTGTTCAGCCGGCTAATTACTGTCATTACAGAAATCATCCAGTCACTAAAACCGATTTAAGAGGTCTAAAAAATGTCATTCTTCAAACGAGGTAAAAAAATACAGGTGGGACTCCTGGACAAAACACTGTCCGAAATCAGGATCACAAAGATGCAGCTGGCCGATGATCTGGCCTCTGTAGAATTCGGAGATCAGAAGTTCGCAATCCATGAACGCCCGCTCGATCTCATCATGGGCAGAAAAACAATACGCTGCTATCTGGTGGATGAAGCAGCAGGAGGATCTGCAATTCTCCGGAGAGAAACGGATGCAAACGGATACACCGCCCTTGATGTATCATTCAACGGCTGGGAGATCGCAAAGATTGTTGATAACTCGGTCTCGCGGGTGGCATGGCAGCCGGATAATGACAGCCGGAAAGTCGCGATAGCTTTCATTGTCGGCGGGCTGCTCTTCGGATTTTTAGCCCTGCTTATTTGAGGTGAGGATATGGATTCATCTGAAACAATCCGGCAGAATCTGAAGGCACAATCAGCCACAAACCAAAGCGTGGAGCACCAGAGCCTACAGTTTAAAAAATTCCTTGCGACAGAATCTAACGATTCACTCTATGATCTCACTGAGGAGCAGATACATGCTATATCAGCAATCCGCATGGCCGATGAAGAAACCTTCATAGCTTACGGCGGGCTGCCCCAGGCAAGGGCATTCGCTGAGGCATATGAAAGCCTGTCAAGGTCACGCCGCCGCCTCGGAAGGATTGAAGGGGTAGGTCTTGGAAACCGTCCAATTACCGCACCACAGCAACCATACAACCGCGACGTAGAATCAGAAAGAGACTATCAACGTGAGGCAATGAGAGAGCAGAAAGGTGGACTGTTCGGCTGGCTGAGAGGCACAAAATGAGTTTTGCAACAAAGAACCTGCACGGAAAATCCGGCACGTACCATCTGGCCGAATCCCTCACAGGATATAATATGGCATCCGGTTCGACACTCGAACGGAAAACAGACATCCTTTGCATCATTGCCCAGCAGGTGAAATCCATGCTTTCAGGGCTTGACATGGAAAAGGAGAGTCTGGCCGAAGTGGACAGCAACATAGAATCCCTGATTGAGGCATACGATCCGGTTCTGGACTCAGAAACCTCAATTCCAACAAGGAAAGATTACAAAATTCTTCAGAGCAAAACCTATTATCTGCTCTTCAGTCTCATCAGGAAACATAACCTGATCACCGCTGCAACTCTCAGAGAAATAAATGGAGATTGGGATTAATGTCTGCTGCACCTGCTTGGAGGAAGAAATTAGCCAGGGAATGGATCAAAGTACCCGGTCAGCACATGACAATTGTAGGCACAACCGGCATGGGCAAAACAAACGCCCTGCAATTCTGCATAGAGGGCCTTTCAAGGTTCTCAGATGAAACGATTGTGATCTTCGATTCCGGAAAGTCTTCAGAGCTGCTTGTATTCTCTCAGTTCAAACCCCTGAACCTGATCATCCCGGAGGGCCTTGATGTTGATGTCTCACTACATGAGAAGGACAATGACTCCCCAGAAGAGTTACCAAACGGTAACAGCCAGCTGATCAGGAAGTCCTACATCAAAAAGCCTGAAGAGATATGGGACAAACTCATCAAGTCCAGAATAAATATCGTCTGCCTTGAAGTCTTCATTTTAGACCCGGAGGTTTACACCCAGATCATTATTCAGATATTTAGAAATCTAATCAAACGCGCAACCAGGAACAATATCATTACCCCTCTGACAATTGCCATAGAAGAGATCAACAGAATTGCACCAGGCAAAGGATACGCACATAGTCCGGAACACAACCGGCTCGGTGCAGTCATTGAGCACAATATCGAATATCTCCGGTCACTCGGTATTCGGTTCATCGGCACGCAGCAGGGCTTTAAGTCCGTCAGGCTGGGAGTCCGCCAACATTTCCATTGGCAGATTGTAAAGAACGGCTGCCGGTTCTCAGAGGGCCGCCTCGCCCGCTATAATTATATCTGGGAGGGCCTTGCAGCTTCTCAGGGTGTGATTGTATATCCGGACGGCAAATACTCCGATATCATCAGCCCTTTCAAATACTATGGAGAGGGCCGGGATATTGGATACATTCAATACCTCGGTGAGATTGCCCTTGATGATTCAGAAGTCTCAGAAGCACAGAAGAATAATGAGGCCGATGATGATGACAATGACAACAGGGAAAACAATGTTCTCCTTCTCGATGACTTCTTAGGCAGGAAAAGGAAAGGCAAGGAAGCCAAAGAAGCCGGAGAAACCGGAGGCGGAACAATATCACCCGAAACTGTAGCACTGCTTGACCAGACCACTAAGAACCTCCTTTACATGGAAGCTAAATCAGCAGGGATTGACGAAAACAACACAGAAGAAAACCGGGAATCCGTGATTCTTGAGTATATGCAGAAATGCAAAGATAAATGGGAGGCGGATAATGGGACTCCGGCTGCTCAGTAAGGGCTATCTCAGACATTCATCCACGATATTTGTAGAAATTAAGGTCCAGGATAAAGTACAGGATAAGATACACTCCAAAAATAAGGTACAAAAATTACAAAAAAATAGTCCAATGAGGAAAAAATAAATACTTATAGGACAAAATAACCAACATGGCCAATAGGGGCAGCATAGATACAGGTAATTTTGTATTTCGCCGGATACTGGGCACAGAAAAAAAGAACAGAGTCAGGACAAGAGTTGCCATTGAGGAAGAGCTAATCCAATCTATTCAGATGCAATGCTTAGATCTGAATGATGTAATTAACCTTTCAGTAAATCAGTTCCTCCAGGAACGGCAGATACCAAATAAAAATTAAATCTTATTTATCTAAATAATTATTTTCCATCCACCGTTTTCCCAATACATCAAAACGGACATCTTCTCAGTAGAGTACAAATTCTCATCCTGGTTGAAGCCTCCATATTTCCGGTAAGTCATATCTGCTGTAACTACTGCTGATAAATCGTCCATTGTATAATCAAAGTTATCATAATCAACATATTGGCCTTTATCAGTTTTAGAAAAGTCAAAATTATTATAAAATTCAGACCTTAGCGTTTTCTCTTTGGTCCCTTCCATCAAAAGATTATAAATTGTCTCTGCATCCTTTTTGTTTAAAGCAGTGATATAAGTATCAAATGTTCCCTGAGGGCTTACCGTAAGTGAATTAGTTACTTTTGTATGTGTATGACTGCCAGGCAGTATGATTCTGTCAGTAATACATCCTGAAATTAAAACCACTGACATTAATAAGCAAATAATTATAATAAATCCCATACATCTGTTAAATAATTTCATCCTTTTATCCCCTATAATTACTTCCTCAAAATAACAACATCCGGAAAATACTGATTTATTCCTTCCTTCCAGTTCTCATATCTGTCTTCAGGCACATCAACGGAGAACAAAACCACAATCATATGATCATAGTCCTGCAAATACCTGTGAGCCTTTCCAAATATCGTTTCTAAATCCTTAAACGCTGTAGGGCCTTTAATCTCAATAGCCACATTCTCAATAACAATATCCGGTCTTGAATGTCCTTTATGAACCTCAATATCAGAAGAAGGGAAATCTTTCTTAAGCCATCCGTTTAACTCAAACTGGTAATGCTTTTCTTCTTTGTAATTTCTTGCCGGATAGAAATCTTCAACAGAGGCTATTATTTCCTGCATAAAAGAAACAGGCCGAATATTACAAACAGGTTCAGGGATTTCAGGAGCACCCGGATTTAGAATTGCATATTTTTTTTTTGATGCTCTGCTTCTCTCTTCTGTTTTAATTCCTGCTCTTCTCTTTCAAGGTCGGAAATTTTAACAGAATGGCTTTTAGCATATTGCTTAACCTGATCTAATGAAAGTTTAGCCTGGCAATGTTCAACCCAGTGAGATTTTGTAAGCCGGACTTTATTTGTATTTCCAGTCTGCCAGTTATATTTAGTGGGGTCAGGTTCAGCGACTTTATAATATTTGCACATATTCTTAAGCCATTTAATATCAAAACGGTCAAGAATACACCCCTCGATATATTTTGAATCTTCCTTTGCCTGTTTCTTTAACTTCAGGTCGTTAGCTGTTGATTTTGTTTTTTGTCCTATCTGTGTTGAAGTCTTACTAACAGTCTTAGATAACTTATCAAACAATCCCATTATCTTATCACCTAATGTTTAACAGATTAACCTTTAACGAACAGATACTTTAACTTTTCAGTTTGTTAACTTCCTTCTCCAAAGCCTCAACCTTCTTTGACAACTCTCCCATAATTTCTAATATCTCCTTCTTTTCTTTCTCCAGTTGATAATACCCCATAATAGCATTAATTATCTCACCTGTTCTATCTCTATAATTTTTTTCTGCTTCTGCATCTATTTTCTCAACTAATTTTTTAGGCAATCTAAATCCAACGGATTTGAGATCTGATTTCACCATGCTTATTGTTGTACACCGATAAACACTTCAGAGTTAGTCTTACGGAGAGTTACAATGTATAACAAAATATATATGGGATGATTGACCACGTTATACGTGGCGTAACACGTGATGAATCATGAGACCAACAAACTACCCAAAACAGATGGGTTTCCGGTGCACACCTGAAAACCGTAAAACTCTTGAAAAGCTTGTGAATGCAGGAAAGGCCAACGACTTAAGCGAGGCTATCCGCTATTGTATCGAACGCATAGAGAAATGCACTAACAAGGAGATACCCGCATGATAGGAGCAGAAAAGAAGAAGAGCAGTTCCTTACCATCAAATACCACTAATCCAGATTTGGAAGCTGCTTCAATTGATTGGACTCCGGAAGAGAAAGAACTCCTGGTAATCACCGAATGGGAGTATAAAGAAAAAGTCCTGAATGAACCGCGATTTAATGACCTGTACCGGGCAAGTATCAAAAAAATGATTAAATCCGGCATTATTGTGATCTCAAACGACCCCGAAAAATTAAAATCAAGGAATGTGATGTAAATGAACGTAAAAAGAACAGATGTCAGCCCTCTCGTTTCAGCACCGACCAAAGTAAAGGAACAGGGGACTGACTGTATTATAGATGCAGAATCAGTATATAATAATTTACCTGCATCTGCAATAAATCTTAGTCTGCTGACCAGGACAATTGCAAACCGCCCGGCAAATGAAGACACATCCGTCATAAGCGTAACAAGTCGAACCACCCAGAAACAGCTTCAGACATTCATTAAAAAGCTGAGCGATGCAGTTGAACAGAAACAGGCAGAATGTGACGAACAGGAAAGAAAGATCTCAGAACTGTCTGCCCTGATTGAAATGCAGGAGAAGGAGATCGAGATACGACTGACCAATCTGGAGGATAATGTAAAAGAACTGAAAGAAGATTCTGAATTGTTTGAAAGGTATGCCAGGACTGCAATTGAAAACACAAAGTATCAGGTCAGAAAACTTGATGTACAGAACATACTGAATGAAAATGAACTGAAGAAAAATGGTGAACAGGCAGACAGCATCAGGGGGATTGTATTATGAATCCTCCCATGATGCCTCCGGAAGAAATCCGGTTAAGAATCTCAAAGCTGGAAGAACTCAAAGAAACTTACCGGGATGAAAGTCCGGAGTTTTGCGCCCGGCAGGACATCCGGATTGAAACCCTGAAGGCTGCTTTGGGGGATTGTAATATGAATCCTGCCATGCCTCCGGAAGAAATCCGGTTAAGAATCTCAAAGCTGGAAGAACTCAAAGAAACTTACCGGGATGATCCGGAGTTTTGCGCCCGGCAGAATATCAGGATTGAGACCCTGAAGGCTGTTTTGGGGGATGGAAATTTGATGTCCCTGGCAGAAAACAAGATGATCAGGCTAAATATTTCTAAGCTCAAAAAGCTCAGGAAGACGCATCGGAACGATCCTTCGTTTTATGTGAGGCGAGATACGGAGATTAAAACTCTGAAGGCTACTTTAGCGAGTGGGATTCAGATGTCTCCAGTAGAAATTCGTATCAGGATCTTAAAGCTGGAAGAACTCAGGGAACTTTACCGCGACGATCCTGAGTACTGTGCGTGGCGAGGCACCCAGATTGAAACCCTGAAGGCTGTTTTGGGGGATTGCAATATAGACCCTGCCATGCCTCCGGAAGAAATCTGTCTCAGGATCCATAAGCTGGGTAAGCTCAAGGAAATATATCATGATGATCCGGAATTCTGCGCCCGGCAGGACATCCGGATTAAAACCCTTCAGAAGATCCAAGAAGTCAGGGAGAGCATAGAGCAGAAGCAGATCCGCAGGGCGGCCCGATACAAGAGGCGGGCATTCAGCCGGTCTTGCAGAGGGTCATCCCGGATGAAAAAGGAAGCTTTCTGGATGTGGAGTAATGCCCGGAATTCCGGAGGTGTTGCTTAATGCCCTCCAGACGCTACCGTGACCACAGCAGTGAACCAGAAGATCAGTATAAATGCGCTCGGTTCATTCACCGAGGCAGAGTAATCTTCAGAGGAAAACAGGCAGTGGATCACTTCTGCATGATTCAGAGGTTAGATCAACCTCTTAATTATCCGGAATTCATGGGAGGCTCAGAATGACTGAGATCATCCCAATCACCTGTCCCTTTTGCGCTGCCGGTCTGGATGAACTTGAAAACATCCTGGTAATTGTGCAGGGTGAGGCACTAATCGCATGGCGGTGCAGCTGCTGCAAAAAGAGTTTTTCCATACTTCACCCGCATGTTCAGGCAACTATTGAAAGGACACTGCAGATTCATTTTCAGAACAATAGGATCCGGAATTACACCATCCGGACCCTGAAGGCTTCCGGTAAAGTCAGCATGGGGGTGACTGCCTGATGGTTGCCTTCTCCTTCTCCGAAGAAAACTTCGTGATTCCTATCCTCTCGGGCCGGAAAAACCAGACCACCAGACCACTCACAACCGCACGCCTGAAGCAGCTGCAACACAACAACGGATTACAACTCTACTATCAGCAGAGATCCAAAAATGGATTCAAGATATCTGATGCCCTGAAAACTGACCTGCTGATAATCAAGCTGAAGCACGAAGGGCCCTATATCGTGGACGGTAACTGCACGCTTCCGTTTCCACAGGATAAGGCCGCAGAACTTGCACGCCGTGACGGCTTTAGCAATTATCGGGAAATGTTCAACTGGTTCGTTAACCGCTATGGTCCGGAAAAAACAACCGATGATCTTTGGTTAGTGGTTAGATGGAGGCTGGCAAAATGACCGCCACTACAACAACCTCCGGCAGTTCTTCCAACTGGAAGAACACCCTTTTACATCGCCTTATCGAGCAGGTTAGGCTATGGGAAGCTGCTGAAAACATAGACGTTCATCACGTATGGGAATCCGGCGGTCAATATTCCGGCACTTATGTTTCCCTCTCAGATTCATCCCGAAAACCCCGCACCTGTGGAGGAGATCATATTCCGATGAGCTACATAATTCCTGATATGCTCGATGTCTCGATGGCCTATAATATCATCATTGTGGACTTTTGGCGGGCGTTAAATCACCGGAACAAATACGGCATGATAGGTTACAGGCAGGGCGTTAAGTTCGGAGTATCAGCGGAAATCTAAAGGGGGGTGATGTTATTCAACAGACTATAGGACAGGTTGAGGCTGTGGGATGGGTGGGTACCCTTTCATATTCTCAAAAAAAGATCATCAAACTGCTTGATCTGGAACTGACACAATCACAGATAGCAAAGAGGCTTAACCTTAGCCGGCAGTATGTCTGCAAGTTTGTAAGAAAACTTCTGGAAAAAGGATTAATTGAGCAGTCCGAAAAAACCCCGACTGCCTATAACTGCATGTATAATCTCATACCTCAGTTGAAAAGACAGATTGAGGCACACACAAAAGAGGTGCAGTTCTCGGCCTGCCGGGTGCATAATGTCAGGCTGAAATACCCTGTCACAGTATCCGGTGATATTGCCCTGGACAAAAAGAAAACCGGTTATCTCCTTTCATGGGAAATGCGCGGCGGCACTAGGCATAAGTTTTGTATTGAGGGCACAGCCGGAAGACCTGACATAACAATTGATGTGCATCCTAATTCCCTGGTAGCATATCCAGATGCCGGCCAAACAGTCTATGCCGAATCAATCGAAGCATCTAAAGCCCTGATAATCTCAGCAATCCGGGAAGCTGTATCAGAATTCATAGAACAACAAAACAGGTTTGGCACGGAAATTGAGGTTCATAATCCTTCAGTTGCCGGAAAACTCATCTCAAAGATCCACTATGGGTTTAATTTCCGGACTGGGGGCATTGCAGACGAACAGACAACAATAGAGGGTTTTTGGAACGACAACTCCCCGACAAAAAACGGGGAAAAAGGATATTCAGAATTTGAAACCGAAAATAAAGCCGCCGCCACTGCTTTAGATTCTGCTGTGATTGCTATATCTGAAGCTTACCGCATCCTTGGAAGGAATCCTTTCCATGTCATCTATGATGAGCTGATGGAGATTAAGCAGGAACTATTCAACCGGAAAGACGGGGGGATCTCCTGATGCTGATTTACTCTATCCTTACTCTCCTGTTCCTGGCTGGTCTCAGCATTTCCCTATACTTCATGGGATACCATGAAGGTAAGGCAAGAGGGTTAAAGGAAGGCAGGAAGGATTTAGCTGATTATGTTCTCCGGGAGAAGGTGAGATCATGACACTGGAAAATATAAATTTAATTTGCCGGCCAGTGATAGAAGGTTTTTTTCAGGATGGTATATTGAAACCAAGCGGTCTTTATCCTGCTTCTGATTGTCTTTGGTGTAAACATCATGTTTCATTACGTGAACCTCCTTATGGACATCTTTGCCAGGGATCACATATGAAGCGGAATATTTACCTTACTCCCTGTCCCTGTCCTGAAATCCGGGAAGTTATCATTCCATCTAAATACAATAATCCTCAAAAAAACCTTATGGGGTGGTTATAGTGATTGATCTTAAACTCCCAGGGCACCTGCAGAGTACCCAGGTAGATTATTATCAGAACCTAATCACCGAATGTGTAAACTGCCCTTACTCAATCTGCAAACTCAGCATAATGGCATTAACTGCAATAAACCGGGAAGAGCTGCTATCAGGTGAATGGAAGTCTCCGGATGAAATCATCCGGGAAGAAGCTGAACAGATGCTCTCTTCCGGACAGGATTACATCAGGCAGAAGTATTATTCAGAGGTGATCTGAATGCCACCTAAAAACATCAACGAGAAGGCACCTGTATTGCCTTATCTCTCACTGCCCAATATCAAACATCATCTGAAGGGCAAACTCCACCTCACAAAAACACCTGCCGTCCTCCTCGGCATGGCAGGGGCAACACTGATCGCCCTTCCGGCAGCGACCGCACACTTAGCAGGGTTCAGCTGTTGGATCATCGGCAATGGTCTGTGGGTAGTCACCGGGATTTCTGAGAAGGATTATCACCTGATAGCTCAGTTCTCATTCTTCTTTTTGACTGCCCTGATGGGTGCAGTCATGCTGCTGGCCTCCGGGGTGATGTTATGAGAGAATATACAAAAATCACGGTATTATTTGTGGTTCTACTTGCAACAGTTCTTATTTTTACAATTCTCGTTACAATTCTCGTTGGCCTATGTTCTCCTGAATATGATGAACATGACTGGAATGATGCCTATAAAGGCGGTTATGTTGCTGCCATTTCCGGAATGCCTAAAGAAATTATCAATCCTAAATTTCAGGAAAATTATGATAGAGGATATACGGACGGCTTAAATCATAAACCCGAATATGATGCCAATTTTGATAATCTCAGTCAAGAATATAACCCTTTTAACATAAGAGGTGAATGAAATGAGTGAATTTGAAGGATTTGAAATAACTTTCCGGGGAGGAGGTGCAGAAGACCAACTAATGATCTCCCAAATGATTGAAGAGCTAAATAAACAGGGGATAGAAGCCCACCAAGATCATGATCTAGAAGAACAATTTTTTGACACATGGTGGAAAGCGAAATTATGGATGATTCCACACCTGTTCCCATATTGTCGAGAAAATGAAGATTCATGCTTTGATCTTATGGAATTAGAGTGTCCGCTTTGTGAAGGATTTTTTAAAGGCTGTAAAGGCTGCATGTCAAAAATATGTAATAAAAGATGTGTCTGTGTCCTTTACGACTCAGATTCAGGAGAAATTATTCCGCCGGTAGAGTGGCATTACGTCCAACCAGAGGATAGGTTTGTGTATAACAACTTCTGCCTAAGATGACAGTACAGAATTTCAAAATAGAGTAATATCAACCAATATGATTAAAAAAACACTTTTTAGAGCCTAATAATTATCTGAATTCATATTGTCATTTGTAATAATTTGAAAACATTGTCATATTCGGCAAATGACAATACTTTTTTCACGTCAAACATTAAACCAATCCCTGATAGAATACGAATACTCAGCCCGTATATCAAGAGCATCAAAACAGGCTTTTCCCCGCGCTCCATAGCAGCATTTTCCCGTCAGGTTCGAATCTGACACCGCTTTTTTATACCACTTAACATTAATCATCTACAGGTAAGAGAGTAATTTCAACCTAATCGGCATTTATCCGCCTGAAGGACTAAAGGAAATACCTTTTCAGGCGCAATCCGGATAAAATAACCCGATATAATTCTGTACCCGGGAAATCTGCGCAGAAAAATGATATGAAAAATGTGATTTGAAATTATCTGTTAATGTGAACAACCTTTGCCGGCGGAAATCCGTTGAAGTACGTGGATGACGCATGCGAATATGCCCCGATATTCTCAGAAAATACAAGATCACCGATATCAAGTTCAGGCAGTTCGGCAGATAATGTAATTGTATCAAATGCATCACAGGTTGGCCCGAAGACTGCTGAGATCTGGGTTTCGCCTTCCTTAAAGGAGAGAACCGGATAATTGCAGTGATCAAAAACCTGCCCGGAGTAGGTGTGATACACACCGTCATTGATATAATAACAGGGTTTTCCATCCCGAAACGCCTTTCCTATCACCTTTGCAACAACAGAGCAGGCATTTGCCACAAGAAATCTTCCAGGTTCAGCCATTATCTGAATTTCCGGTGAAAAAAGCCGTTCTATCTCCTCATTCAGCTGAGTTGCAAGTGTTCTTATTGATTTTACGTACGGATTGTATTTTACCGGAAAACCTCCACCGATATCAAGGAGCTTTATCTTCTCTCCTGTACGAAATTCATATTCAGTAAGGACACCCGCAGACATCTCAAGTGCCAGAATATAATTTTCAAAATTGGTGCACTGGCTGCCTACATGAAAACTCAGCCCTTCAACTGTAAGACCCATCTCAAAAGCTTCAACTATCAGATCAACAGCATCACCCGGTTCCACTCCGAATTTTGATGAAAGTTCCACTACCGAACCTGTATTGGGAACTCTCAGACGCAGTACAAGACCGGCCTGAGGAGAATATTTTTTAATCTTCTTTAATTCCTCAATATTGTCAAATGTAACAAGAGGACGGTAGCAGTCGAGAGCCTCAAGTGTCTCAGTCGGCTTTATTGTATTTGCGTAGATAATATTCTGATATATCCACTCAAGCTGCTCATCTTCAGGGAGGTGCCTTATATTGTCATATACCAGCATAAATTCCGGCATTGATGCGACATCAAAACTGCATCCCAGTTCATAAAGTGTCTTTATAATCTCAGGATTCGAATTGGCCTTGACTGCATAATATACCTGAACATCCGGCATACGCTTTTTGAATCCTCTGTAATTTTTCCGGATCTGCTCATGATCAATAACAAATATTGGTGTGCCGTGTTCGTTAGCCAGATTCTGAAGCAGCTCTTTATTTTTAGAGCCAATGTGATGTACGGCAATTCTCTGCCCCTCATTTTCCATTTTATTCACTTCCTTTAACCTCCTGCCTCAAAAACAATGAAATTAATAGCGAAAGCCGGAATCCGGCAGTTCATATAATCATAATCATTGTGAATCGCAGAGAGATTATTCGTTATTTTTCAATTATTTCCAAAATCCAGCCACCATACCGAATTATAACGGGTTTATCCGGAGGATTTGTTATTCAGATAAATTATCAAAAGAATAGTTCATTACAGGGATAAAAACTTTTAGAATTTGAGAATAATATATTATTTAATACATCAAAAAAATAATATGCCAAATAATAACTAAAATAAATCTGCAAAATAATCGATTAAAACAGTCAAAATCAGACAATATCACACAAAATACTACAAAATATTAGGATATATACATCAAAAAACATATTAAATGAAGAAGCCAGAATAAGTTAAATTTTGCCCTTTTTAAACATTTATCACCCAAAATAGAGATATAGAAATATATGGCCTGAAAATTAAGATCAGAGAAAATTATATGAAAATATACGAATCAGTACAATATCTGACCCACAGAATAATATTTCAGAATCAGAATGCGCAGAATTTTTTCCGGAAAAAGACCGAAATAAACCTTATTTATAGAGTCTTAAAAGAGGTGCGGCATAATAACCGGACAATCGCAGAATAACAGACAAAAATCAGACAGATTCAAAATTAAATATTAATTATGCCACAAAATTTAGATTTAAGGACGATATTGAGTCTAAATTTAAAAAAACATAACATAAAGCCATATTATGGCAGTAAAAATATCCACATATATAATTTATCTACAATTAAGACTGAGAAGTATATTGTCTCAGGATGAAGAGACAAAACAAGGTGAAAAAATATCTTGATTTCAATCCGATTTTACAGAATATACGACACCGGAATGGAGATAGATCTGGATCTCCTTGAAGAAAAACTGGCCCGGACATTTTCAACCACAAGGACAAACTTTGTCAGAGTAAAACCAAAATCAATAATTCTTGAAAATAAGCCAATACTGATTAAAACAGATTCGATAGAGACTGAAATAGAAGGAAGAATATTCAAATTTGGAGTTTCAGCAAGAATTTACGATATCGGAGCGTTCAGCATCTGTTTTATCTATGAAAACAGTGACGGAAATTACTGTGATCTTGAAGAGACAGCACTTCACCTTGCAAATGGCGATCCCCTGTCAGGTCTTTTTTCAGAATATGTTAATCTGATTGGCGGCTCTTTAAAGCCGCTTATAAAGGACTTCACTTATGACCCTGATTTTTATGAGGACTATACGATATATGTAACAGATACGGCAGAAATTACCGGCGACCCCGTAATCCTCCTCATGGGCGAGAGAGCAGAGTTTTCAGCACAGATGCGCGAAGAGGTGACAAAGAACACACAGAGTTATACGAAAGATGATCTTGCAATCCTCTCGTGGGACTCAGCCCTGTTGTGCAGCCCGGAAAATCCCCAGGATCTCATTGATCTTATTGAGTTTGCAAATGTCCAGGTTCTTGAACTTCGTTATTATGATATGGAGCTTAACCGGCAGATGGAAAAGATGTATGATGACATCAACCATGCTGACCGCCTGCCCAATTTTCTCAAAACAAGGCAGTACCACTTAATTATGACACAGCTAATGGAGAGAAACGCAGAGATATCAGAGGTTATTGAAAAGGTCAGAAACCTGATAAAGATCACCGGGGATGTCTATTATGTACGGGTATATGAGACGGCACTGAGGGTAATCAGAAGCAGCCAGTGGACAGAGAGCGTCAGCAGAAAAACTGAGATGATACAGGAGAACTACTCAATGCTCTCTGACGAGGTCAGAATCCAGCATTCAAACTTCCTGGAATGGATTGTCATTATACTGATTGCAATGGAGCTTGGTCTTGGAGTATGGCATTATCTTCTGTGAAATGATGGAACCAGCATCTCTGAACTACTCATTGAAGACTCAGAATGAGACCAATCACTATTAAATAAAACCCATAACCAATAAAATACAGGTATTTTGTAATATGACTGAAGACAGAGATGCAGAATATAACACAGGACTCTTATCACATACCTGTGGCACTGCATTTTTCTTTGGTTTTTTTAGCTTATTCAGCTTTAGATAGGGCTCCGGATTAAAAATAAAATCCGGCAGCCCCTGTATTTTTCCGGTCATCATTCTCAAAATACCGTGAGGTTTCTACTATGTTTGGTATATCTGATCCCGGTATATGGGCAGGTTACCTGCTGTCATTTATCCTGACGGCAGGATGTATAGCGTACGGCATAATCAACTGGAAAAAAGGTTCTGAAGAGGAGAGAGAGAATGGCAGTTGATACACTGACATTTGCCGCAATCACCCTTGTCTATCTCGCAGCAGTGGTATTTCTCGGCTACCTGGGCTACCGGCAGACAAAAGGGAGCGATGATTTCCTTATTGCCGGAAGAAAGATAAACCCGGTTGTTCTGGCACTATCTTATGGTGCAACATTCATAAGCACCTCTGCGATAGTAGGCTTCGGAGGCATATCCGCCCAGCTTGGAATGGGCCTGGTATGGCTGACCGTGCTCTGCATCGGTGTCGGTGTTCTTATCGCATTCATAGTATTCGGAAAGAAAACAAGAAGCCTCGGACAGAAGACAGGTGCCCTTACGTACCCTGATCTGCTTGGCAAATGCTATAACTCAGTATTTATAAGGAAAATTTCGGCCCTGATAATAATTGTCAGTATGCCGATATACACCGCGGCCATTCTTATAGGAGGAGCAAGATTCATTGAAACAACACTGTCAATACCCTATGACACCGCACTGCTCGGATTTGCAGCAATTGTTGCACTCTATGTAATACTCGGCGGGCTTATTGCAGTCATGTACACAGACGCTCTTCAGGGGGCCATCATGTTTGTCGGCATGACAATTCTTCTTATTCTGACATACATATACCTCGGCGGAGTGACTGCGGCGAACTCGGCACTTGATTCCTTCTCACCGCTTATTCCTGAAAGCCTCGCAGCGGCAGGTATGACAGGATGGGCCTCCATGCCGGAATTTCTGTCTCCCATATGGCTCACCATGATAACAACAATGGTTCTTGGTGTTGGAATCGGTGTTCTTGCCCAGCCTCAGCTTGCAGTCCGGTTTATGACTGTAAAAGACAACCGTTCAATTCACAGGGCTGTGATGATCGGGGGGCCGTTTGTACTTATGATGACAGGCGTTGCATTCACCGTAGGCCCTCTGACAAACGTCTGGTTTATGAGAAATTCCGGCATGCTTGCGGTTGATGCTGCCGGAGGAAATGTTGACAGCATAATTCCGCTGTACATCAACTCCGCAATGCCCGATCTCTTCATTGTAATCTTCATGCTCGCACTGCTGGCAGCGGCAATGTCAACATTAAGCTCGCTCTTCCATACAATGGGAACAACAATAGGATATGACCTAAACCCCCTTGTAAAAGAGAACAAACCTTCAATGAAGGCAATTCAGATCGGAACACTGGCAATGATTATTGTAAGCACAATTGTTGCATATGCACTTCCGGAGAACATCATAGCAAGGGCAACTGTCATATTCATGGGCCTCTGTGCGGCAGCATTCATTCCGGCATTTGCCCACGCACTGTACTCGGAAAAACCCTCAGTCTATGCCGCAAAGATAAGCATTACAGCAGGTGCCCTCTCATGGTTTCTCTGGACCGCATTTGTCCATGTAAAGGAGTCATCCGTTCTTGGGATGTCAGATGCACTCTTTGGAGTTCAGTCTGTTCTTCCGATGCCGTGGGGAGTTGTAAATCCAATCGTAATTGCCCTACCTATATCAGCAATTGCACTCTTTGCAGCCCAAATCATTGAGAAAAACAGAACAGATGGATTATGCGAAACAGCATAATACTGCCTTTTTTTACAACCGGAAATTCAGCATACCTCTCTCAGGCGTATAATATTTCAGGAATAAATCCGGCCAAAACCGAATGTATATTTATGCCATCGTCCAAATATCAGATTAGAGGCAGATATACAGTAATAAATTAAACAATTATACAATTTTTATGAGGTTAATGAGATGACGCTTGAGGAAATGGTCGAGATAGCATACCCGCAGCAGCCGCACTGTCCAACAATACTTCTCCTGGACACATCAGGCTCAATGAACATCAGTGGCAAAATTGATGACTTAAATTCCGGAATTAAAACCTTCAAGGAAGAGATAGAGAAGGATGACCTTGCAAGGAAGAGAATTGATCTTGCAGTGGTGGCATTCGGACAGTCAGTTCAGGTGGTTTCTGACTTTAAGTCAATTGAGGAGTTTGAACCAGAAGAACTCATAGCAGACGGCTTAACCCCGATGGGAAACGCAATAAAAAAAGCCGTTGATATGCTTGAAGCAAGAAAGGAAGAGTACAAAAAGGAAGGCATTGATTACTACCGCCCCTGGATATTTATGATAACAGACGGTGAGCCTACTGACATGAAAGAGGGCGATGAACTCTGGAATGAAACTGTAAGTACGGTCCACAGAGGAGAGAAAAACGGGAAATTCCTCTTCTTTACAGTCGGTGTTGATGAAGCTGATATGGAGACATTAAAACTGATCTCCCCTCCAAACAGGGCACCGATCAAACTTAAGGAGAACCACTTCAATGAGATGTTCATATGGCTGTCAAGAAGCCAGACCAAAGTTTCGGCCTCAAAAGTAGGAGAACAGGTAGTACTTGAAGACCCCTTTGACATGCTTGGAGGATGGGGAGAGATTCCCACAATATAACCAGTCATGAATAACAAAGACAATATGCTCCGGAATAATATACCCTCTGTTTTCGGTGCAAGAGTGACCGGCCCGTCGCATATAAAAAAGGGCATACCGTGCCAGGACGCAATGGCATTTGAAGCCATAAGGAAGTCAACCGCCGTAATAGCAGTCTCAGACGGCCTTGGCAGTGCAGAGTACTCCGGGATCGGGTCAGAAATTGCGGTCAGATCTGCAAGCAGGATGATAACAGACCTCTTCAGGGAGAAGATTGGCGATACAGTCCTGGCAGATATTACAAAAAACAGGGAGATTATTGAAAATTCCTTCCTGCATGCGAGAGAGTCCATACAGAGATATGCAGATGAGAATGATATACAGACAGAGCAGCTCGCCTGCACCCTGATGGTCGTTCTTATTGACCGGAATTATGTATCATGCGGACATGTCGGAGACGGCGGCATTGTAGGCATATCAGGAGGAGAGCCGATAATCATATCAGACCCCGGATATTCGGAGTACATCAACGAGACAACACCGATAACCTCAGATAAGTGGAGAAGTGATCTCAGAATAAAGGAAAATATCCCAGACATTGACTCAGTATCTGTCTTCACCGATGGATGCCAGAGGGCCGTCCTCACAAAACCGGGCGGGAAGTACCAGCCCCACATCCCTTTTTTCAACCCCTTTAACAGATATATCAACAGTATAACTGACCCTGATGAAGCGTCAGAAGACCTGAAAAATCTTCTATCATCCGGAATGATGGCAGAAAACTCCGAGGACGACAAGACATTTGTTGTCGGGGTTATCAACCGGAAAACCGGCCAAAAGGCACCTTAAATGGATAATACCTGCGTATATGATCGCACAGGGGTAAAATACACCCTCATACACCCCCCAAAAAAAGGCGGGGAGGGTGAGGTATTTAAGTTATCTGAAAATCCTGCTCTCTGTGCAAAGATATACTACAGAAATATAATTACAGAGGAGATTCGCGATAAGATAACCTCAATGACTGACAACCCTCCTGCCTGCGATCTTACCGAACACAATAAGAATACCCGTTCGGCATCAATAGCATGGCCGGTGAGCGAACTGTACAAATATCCGGGGCGGAAAGATTTCTGCGGCTTTTTAATGCCGGTCATTGACACAGAACTCTTCAGAGAGGCACATATGTATTATGACCCTCAGGACCGGAATAAATACCTGAGTGGTTCATTTACATGGAAATACCTCCTTACAACAGCCTATAATATCGCCTACACAGTCTCTGCAATTCACAGAAGCGGGCACTGCATAGGGGATATGAGCGGCAGCAATATCCTTGTTGCAAGGACTGCTGCGATATCAATCATTGACTGCGACTCTTTCCAGATAGAGAATAAAAAGACCGGCAAAAAATACTTCACCAAAGTCGCAACCGGAGATTATCTTGCTCCCGAACTGATGGGCATAAATTTCCGGACAGAAAATATTGACAGGTATTACTCTGACCTATTTTCACTCTCCATTCTGATATTCAAATTCCTGATGAACGGGGTGCATCCCTTCCAGGCAAGAGGAAAGGGGGTTGAGGACTACCCGACAACCGAGCATAAGATAAAGAACGGAATATTCCCCTACCTAAGAAATGTCAGGCAGATCTATCCGCCCCTCTATGCTCCGCCTTATGCCATACTCTCACCTGAGATAAGAGCACTCTTTGAGAGATGCTTTGTTAAAGGCATAGATAAGCCATATATGCGCCCGGATGCAGACGAATGGGTAACAGTATTGCAGGATGAACTTTCCGGGTTAAAACAGTGCGACAATAATCCAAACCACTGGCATTCAGGACATCTTCAGATATGCCCCTGGTGTGAAATCCTGAAGATCAAAAAGAAGGAGTATTTCCCATACAACGGCCCTAAGACTGTAAAACCAAAAACCAAAGTACCAAATGCAAAAATTACATCTCCGGATGCCAGAACCCCTCCGGAAATTCCGGCAGACAACAACAGTACAGGCATTCAGGGACTGAATAAATATCAAAGCAAATACCAGAGTAAACACCATCAAAAAGATACTAAAACCCTACCGGATACAGAAAAAAGTTCAGCTGCAATAAAAACGGATATAAAAACCGATACAGCTCAGAGAAGAGAACCGGCACTGAAAAATAGTGCAGTAAAAACCACAGACCCTGTAGCAGATGCCGGGATTAAGGCTCAGAATACTGAGACTAAAAAACCTGGAATAATTCCGGAAAGACAAAGAGTTATTCCGGAAAAACCTGAAATAATAGAGGAAAAGCCGGAAAATAGAGAAATTATCCTGTTAAAACCGGAGATCAGACCACAAATAATTGATCTGAAGTTTGACCCTGACTGTGACAATAAGGCAGAGATAGAGATCATAAACAGAAATCAGGACCCCCTTGAAATCACAGCAGAACCCCTTCACAGATGGATTCTTCTCCCGGAGAAGAATTTCAGTGTCAGAGATAAAAAAATAATTGAGATAACGGTTGAGAGATCATACTTTGAAAGCAGACCTGCGGGCATAAAATACAAATCATGGATACAGTTCAAAACCCCGGCAGGCTCTGAAAAGACTGAGATAAATGTATCATTACAGAAAGAACCCATACTAACCGTAATTCCGGATAAAAGGCTGCTATTCAGGGGCATAAAAAAACCGGATATAAACAGGGCAGACAATGATGCACAGAAAACTGTACAGAGTATTGAAATAACCAATTCAGGAGAGAGAACGCTTAACGGTGAGATAACATCTGATAACAGATGGATTAAAGCAGAACCAGAAAACTTCTCCATACAGGGAAAGCAGAAGATTGATGTCAGCATAATTCCGGAATATATGAGCAGTAAAGCCATCCAGACCGGAAGAATAACTGTACGATCAAACGGCGGCAGATGTGATATACGGGTGATTGCATCACTGAAATAACTCTGATAAGCAGCATGCAACCTGAAAATCAAAAAGGCATTCAGGGCAGCCTGTACTGAAAGACACACCGGAATACACTGAGATCAAAGTCTGAAAACAGATTGCACCAATAATTCCGGCAGTTAAGAAAAGAGATAAATTTCACCCATACATCAGGACGATTACTGACCTGAGAAGATATTTTAACCTGTGTACTGTATGCACAGATCATATTTTTTTACTGCGGTACTTCAGCATCTGAGATACTCTTCTGTAATCATCATCAGACAACTGCCTTGCAGGCTTTCTGTTAATCATGCTCCACCTCCTGTTATTTCTGTAAATAATTCTCTCTTCTTTGGCCGGCATAAAAGAGCCCCGAAGATAATTCAGAATTATAATAAAACCAAAAGATCATCACATAAAAAGCAAAATTCCCAAAACTGAACCTGAAAGATGAGTGTTTTTCCGGGAATGAAAAGATCAGGTATATATTTATTTGAGACCGGAAAACATGACAGCATGGCAAATGTAAAGACCGGAAAAGAGTTCAAACCGGAAATTCAGTTTAAAAGCTACAACCTGATATTCACGTCACTGACTGTGATATCTATAATCCTGCTCTGTACGGTATGGTTTATATTTCCAATATCGGAGTTCCTGCCGGAAATGGCAATGATATACATCGCGGCAATAATCATCCTGCCCCTTGCATTCATCATATACTGGAACCCGCTGTACTACAGGTCAATTGTGTACAGACTTGACAGTGAGGAGATGTCCTGGAAGAGAGGCGTATGGTTCAGGCAGACAGGCATAGTGCCGTACAACCGGATAACCAATGTTGATATTGTACAGGGGCCGCTGATGAGATATTATAAGATCTCTGATCTCAAGATCCAGACCGCAGGTTATTCCGGGCAGAAAAATTCAGAGATAGCCATCAAAGGCATAGACAACCCGGAAGAGATACGCGACCTTATCCTTGACTATGTCAGAAACAGAAAACCGCAGGCCTCAGTTACAGGAGGAGATGAAAACGAAGACAAAAATACAGATTACAATACAGGCAGCAGCACAACCGGCAGATATTCCGGGGATAGTACCGGTTACAGTGGCAGAGATCTAAACATGCAGATGCTGACTGAACTTAAGGAGATCAGAAAACTTCTTGAAGAAAAGTCAGGAAGATGAGATTCATCTGAAGACCCGCAAAAATTTTTTAAAACAGATCCGCCCGTATATTTCGGAAAAAATCCGGATTAGGCAACCATCAGAAATTCCTGATTATTTTGTTGAGCATCAGAACATTCTCAGTGCCATCCCTCGTATATATCATATCGTCTGAGAACTCCTTTACAAGATGAACACCAAGCCCGCCAATATCCCTCTCTTCAACAGGTGAGTCCATATCCGGCAGAGGCGCATCCTTAAGCGGATTAAACACTTTTCCCCTGTCACGAAACTCCATCTCAATCACCTCTCCGTTAAATGTGCACCTGAATGAGAAAAAACCGCCCAGGATATAACCGTGGTTCACAATATTCTGGGTAATCTCCTCAAAGATAAGCTCTGCCTTCATAGATACCTTTTCAGGCACCAGAAGCATCAGAAGATAATCTGAAAATGCCTCTGACAGAGTGGACAGCTTATCCACTGTCAGGGAATCTGTTCTGTAATAAAAAATTCTGCTCATATCATATTCACCTCTCAGGTCGTATATTCAGTATTACTGCAATGATACACTGTATTATCCGGATGCCTTATAACACCTTCAGAACAACAAGCGTGATATCATCAAACTGCAACTCTCCGGACGAATGGGTACTGACAGATTCAGTAATTGAACCCACAATCCTCTCAGAAGTATTATATCTGTTATTTAGAATGACCTCTTTTAACCTTTCCTCTCCAAACTCTTCATCATCACCGTTTATTGCCTCGGTAATTCCATCAGTAAAGTAAACTATCAGATCTCCGGATGATACAGCCACCTCACCTGTGCCATATTCATTGTCCTCAATGACACCAAGGGCCATGCCGGTCGGGTTGAGGCGCAGAAATTCATCCCCGGAGGCTTTAAGGAAAAACGGAGGGCAGTGCCCGGCATTTGCATAGACAATACTGCCTGAATCCGGGTCAACAACCGAGTAACAGAGCGTCACAAACATACCGGACTCAGACTCACCTGAGATCATATTATTGGCACTCTCCACAGCCTGCTTTACTGACCTGTGCCACCCTGCGCCTGCATGCATAAGGGTCTTTGACAGCATCATGAACAGTGCCGCAGGCACACCTTTCCCGGAAACATCGGCTATCACAATGCCGGTTTTGCCGTCGGCGCAGTCCACAAAGTCGTAGAAATCCCCACCCACCTCCTTTGCAGGAGTGTTCATGGCATAGAGGTCAAAACCCGGAATATCGGGCATCTTTTTGGGGAGAAAATCATTCTGAATCTCAGAGGCGATATCAAGTTCGGCCTTATTTCTGGCAATCTCACTCCGGTAGAGATCCCTCTCCCCTTCAGTCTTTCTCTCAGTAAGAATATTATTGACCAGATATGAGAAGATGAACATCCCTATTGCATTGGCAAGGATCATAGGGAGTGCCGCACGGCTTACAATCTCATATGCAACCTCAGGCGGGCTTACGAGAAGGATGGTAATCAGCATATGAAAAGACTCCATCGCTACCGCAAAGGCAACCGCAATTCTGACACCGGCAAAACGGTCTTTAAGGAGTATATACAAAATTCCGGCAAAGATTCCGCTTAAGAGAGTCGCAAGACTGCACGGCAGGCAGGTCGGCCCTCCCATAGCAAACCTCTGCACACCACCGATAATCCCCGCACCAATGCCGACATAAGGACCACAGAAGAGTCCGGCGGCCATAGGCCCGATATCACGGACATTAAGCGGTGCACCAAGCACCTCAACCCCGCCAAGGGTGCCGTACACAGACAGCAGGCCAAAGGAGAGGATCAGAACAGTCCGGTTCTTCCAGGTAAACCGTCTCTCAAGCGCCTCAGTAAACCAGTGCGAACGGGTGACAAATATAGAGAATACTACAATTACACATATAAGACCAAAAAGGTCAAGAAACAGGCTCAGTTCTCCGGGCATAAAAAAAATACCAGGCTGAATTATTCAAAATTCAGCAGGGCCTCTTTCTCAGAACCACAGATATCAAAGATACTGTCAAAACCTGATATCCTGAAGACATCAGAGACAAAAGGCTTCAGCCCGGAAAGTTTGACATCCCCCCCCGAAGGTTTTACCTTTTTTAATGCCGCAAGAAGAACCCGAAGCCCTGAACTGCTGATATAATCCACACCTTCCATATTCACAATAAATCTGTCCGAACCCGCCTCAATGAGAGTTTTAAGCTTATCATCAAGAAGAGAGGAGTTTCTGGCATCAATACGGCCATGTACCAGAATGATATTTACTGAGCCGGATATTTTATTTTCAATCTCCATAGTTAATACAGTATTTCTATCATATCAGATAATATTTTTCTGGTTGACCTTCATAACTGTAAAACAGAATAACTGCCCTCAGAGTGAACTGAAAATAATATAATACTCCCTGAAAGGCAGGCAGTAACAAGGACAGTGAACAGAAAAATAACCACATATAACCAATAACATAAATTCCGGAGAGCAAATAATTGCAGATATTATCAATAAAAAACATCAGAGCAAAGAGAGAAGAGCTTGAGTCAGAATATTCTCTGCTGACAGAATTTCCGGACGGAAAACTTGCAGAGATAATTGAGGATGTGGGATTTAAATGCACATTATGCGGAAAATGCTGCACAAAGGAGTTCAATGACCATGTCTTCCTCCTCGACTCCGACATTGACCGGGCAAAGAGAATAGATCCATCCTCAATAGTCCCTGCGCCCTATTTTGAACTCTGCGATCAGGACGGGAACTTCTACGTATCCGGATATTCACTCAGATGCCAAAAGAACGGAGACTGCATATTTTTAAAGGATAACAGGTGCACAATCTACAGTGACAGATTTTCCATATGCAGAGTATATCCCTTCATGCTGCACAGGGAAGAGGACGAAGACGGAGTGAAGGACTTCAGGCAGATCTCAGGCTTAAACCTGCACGGTGAGTACAACCATCCGGTAGAGAAGAAAGATGCAGAGGAGATAGCAGAGAGAACAACAGCCTATGAGAAGGAGTTTCTTGAAAAAGAGATCGCTTTTTACAGCGCAGTACTTAAGCTATTTGAGGAGAACGGCTTAAAACCAGTACGAAGGATATATGACAGGAAGATGAGGGAATTCAGTGCCGATCTTCCGGTCACAGTCTATGTATTCAGCAAAGGAAATTTTGAGAGAAATACCGTTAAAAAGTCAGATTACATATCCAAAACCTGATGCAGAGATGCTTACAGGGTCAGGATTTACGAAGAAAGCAGACAAAAATCCCATGAGAGGTCAACTACCCCTGAGCTAAAGACACAGGAATTTCCTGCTACGTTCTTATGAATGTCAGAGACAGGATAATTAACCCAAAGGACAATTAAATTACCCAATGGCCAGAAAAAAGTCGAAAAAGTCACCCCTGCCAAAATTTATCATTGCAATTGTAATGCTGCTTCTGGCGCTTGCGGTCCTCACCGGAATCGGAGCCAGAACAGAAACAAATACAGCAGATTCCGGATATATAGACGAAAATATTCCGGAAATCTCAGAATTTGAGAGATATATCAATATAATAATCTCCTTCATAGGAGATACCGTAAACGGGAATAATGCTGAAGTAACAGATACAATAACCGTGGGATCTTTTAACATTCAGGTATTCGGGCAGAGTAAAGCATCAGACGATGAAGTGATGACCACACTTGCCAATATCATCCGGAATTTTGACATCATTGCCATTCAGGAGATACGGGACAGTTCAGAGACAGCAGCACCCCTCCTCTTACAGTATGTAAACGCTGACGGATCAGACTACGATATGTACGTAGGCGAACGGCTTGGCAGGACAACAAGCAAAGAGCAGTACGCCTTCATATACAATACAGATACCATCAGGCCGGCAGGAGACCCTGTCACCTATCCTGACAGTGAATACGATATGTTCCACAGAGAGCCGTACATAATGCCCTTTGAGACCACAGGCGGGGATTTCACAGCAACCTATGCAGTAATCCATACTGATCCGGATGAAGCGAAAGAAGAGATTCCGGCGCTGACTAATGTCATGGAATACATGGAAGGAGTACTGCCCGGAGATGACACATTAATCCTGATGGGCGACCTCAATGCCGACTGCACATACTTTGACGAGGACTCATATATCACACTGAAATCCGGTGAATACCAGTGGCTGATTGGCAACAGTGAGGACACCACCACCGGAAATACAGTCTGCACATATGACAGAATCATCTTAAACGGCGGAGAGGAGTACTATACAGGCAATTCAGGAGTATTCAGATTTGACAGCATCTACGGACTGAGCCAGGATGAATCACTGAAGGTATCTGACCATTATCCGGTATATGCAAAGTTTAAAACTTCCGGAGACGGAACAGTCCCGGCTGTAAGCAGCAGAATGTCAGAATCTTCAGCCTCATGCAGTGGTGACAGCTGCATGCAGGAATCTGAAGTGATGTCATAATTACAGGGATAAACCCGATTTTTGAAGAGAAAACCGCACAGAAATACCAAAATGAAGATAAACAGAACTCCGGGCACCTATAAGGCCATCTGCCCCATGGCATCATAATCTTTTTTCAGTAATCAGAGCACCAGAATAACCTGATGAGAATTCCGGCACTAAAGGAGGTAATATCCCGGATTCTCTGCATAGGAAAGCTTCAGAGACAGAGCATAATATCCTTAACATCCCTTTTAATCCTCACATTAACCGGATTTATATCCACAATGTACTTCGCCCATCTGCTCGGCGCAGAGACACTTGGCGGCTACAAAATATTCCTTGCCTACCTTGCAGTATTCTCCCTCCTGGCCGAAGGCGGCATATCAGCAGCGATGATTAAAAAAATAAGTGAAGGCGGTGATTCCGCCTCATACTACTCGTCATCAGTCTTCCTGAGGGCCGTTCTGTTAACAGCTGTTATAGCCGGAATTATAATCGCAAAACCGGCATTCATAGACTTAACATCCTCAGGGCTGTATCATCTGCTCATCCTGACTGTAATTGCAGGAGGCATGTACAACATCATAATCTCAGCCGTGTACGGATCAGGAAAGGTGGGCATCAGCCAGATCTCTGCCCTTCTGAATGAGACTACCAGGATAACAACCCAGGTCATAACAGTTTTTTCCGGATTTAAATCCGCCGGGCTTGCAGCAGGGCATATAGCAGGATTTATCATCGGTGCATCTTTTGCATTCCGCTACAGAACTGTCCGCCTGGCACGCTTTGGCATGGAAGAGATCAGATCAATCTGCACCTATGCCCAATGGTCATTCCTCTCAGGTGCAGGCACTACTGTAATCGCTTACGCAGATACCATCCTTGTCGGGTATTTCCTGACAAATTACGAGGTTGGAATTTACGGCATTGCCCTGCAGTTTTCAGCGATAGCAACACTTGCCGCCGCTGCAATGATAAATGCCCTCTTCCCGCAGGTAAGCTATTGGCACAAGGAAGGCGAATACGGCATGATTCAGAATGCAGTGGGAAAGTCACTGGCATACGCCCTTATACCGGCAGTTCCGGCAGTCATCGGCGGCATTATACTCGGAGATAACATTCTCTACTTCCTCTATGGTGCAGACTTTGCAAAGGGCACAGCAGCACTTCAGATAATACTCCCCGCACAGCTATTCAGTATATTTTTTCTGACCGGAATCATGTGCCTAAATGCCTTTAACCGGCCAAAGGAAAGTTTCCGGATTACGGTATCATCGGCAGTTCTGAATGTCTGCTTAAATCTCCTGCTCATACCTGTTTTCGGAATAAACGGCTCTGCACTGGCATTTCTGGCAACAATGGCATTTTCAGCAACATACTGCGCAGGATTACTGAAAGACACCATCTCATTAAAACCTGAAATTCCGGTGATGAAAGACATAATCACAGCCTCCGCCCTGATGGCAGTATTTATTCTGGCGCTGAGGGGAGTTTCTGCAACGGATTCATGGCCGGTTCTCTTCACAGTGGTAATATCAGGTGCATTGCTGTACTTTGCAATACTCTATAAGAAAAACCGGATGTTAAGAGAGGATATTCAGGAGATCCTGAAAAAATCAGGGATGATTAAAAACTAAAAATTACCGGAAAGATATCCGGGACATGAAAAAAATATCCGCAGATGAATCTAAGCCCCGGACCGGAAAACTGACCTAATGCTCAATACCGGCAATACATTGTGCTGACAGAGCCGAAAGTTCAGTCTTCTTCCCGATGTCAGCAACTGACTTAATTGCCTCAAGCACATGCACAGACTCTTCTAAAAATCCGAGAATGTCAGCCGGATAGAGATCAATGCCGTACTCATCCTGCAAAACATCACCGATCTGGCGATGGTCAAGTCCGGTCATTCTCAGCTCAAGAACTGTCTTTGCAAACTTCTTCTCCGGACATCCGCATAAAGGGCTGCCTTTGCAGTTGCAGTCCATAAAATCCCTGAAGATATTTAACAGCTGTTCTCTCAGCCTTTTGTCCATCCTCTGGAAATTCATACAGGATGTAACAGCCTCAAGAAAAGGGCCGCTGAATACAGATTCAGGCACTCTGTAACCGACAATATTCTGAAGTTTTTTGGCCCTTCTGAAACGGGCCTTTCGTGCAATCATAAAAAATTATTTGATATATATTATGCTTCTCCGAACTGCTCATCAAAGTTTTTGAGTGTCTTTAAAGACTCGCCCATCTCATCAACCTCAATAAGCCAGTCGTCGAACATGGTTGGGTTTTCAAAGTCACCACGGAGATACTTGCCGCAGCATGAGCCGCCGTCAAGAACTTTTGCACCAATATCAGCGGCAATTTTAAGTGCAGCCTCAGGATCTTCATCAGATATGGCACGCCCCTCCTTTACAAGGTTCTTAATTTCGCCTTCTCCGATCTCACCTCTGATATAATTCTTGCATGACATGAAGAGAACAAGGAAGCGCATCTGAACACCGCCGAGAATATCTGTAAGTTCATCCTCCGGCAGATCTGCCATAATGATCTCCTCAACCTCATTTAACTTTGCAAGGGCCATCTCCTGGTTATAACTCCCGTTATCGACCAGCTTGATTATTTTTAACGCAGATACATTGAGGTCCTTTGTGAAGTTGTCAAGTGATGCAAGCCCTTCAGGCATCTCCTCGCTCTCAGGATCCCCTTCAAAATCCATCTCCTTTAAAGTAAGAATCCAGTTGTCCCATCTCTCCTGTGTATAAAAATAATAGAGAACTGACTGCGGCTCACTTTTGTCTTTACCCTTCTTTTTCCCTGCCATAATTACTTCACTATTTCTGATTCATATCATAAAAGTTATTTCTATTTCCACATGTTTCTGAAGAGGCAGACTGACAGATAAACCAGTCCAAAAGCTACTGTGAACAACTGCCGGTTTAAGCAGGGCGACACTCTGCCGGGAATCATTAAATTACCTGAAACATAAGTACAGCGTGCAAAATGAATAAAGCTGTAATGATCAGATATGGGGAGATATTCCTCAAAAGTGAATCAGTTCAGAGGCATTACCTCAGAATACTTGACAATAATATAAAAAACGCCCTGAATACAGGTGGAATCGAACACAGGATAGAGAGACACAGGGGCAGGATTCTAATCTATGGAGATAATCCGGAAGGAATAGTCAGCATTGTCACAAAAATATTCGGTATCCTTGATGCCTGCATTGCTGAAGTCACTGAATCTGACAGGGAGATCATCGAGAAAAAAGCTGCCGAAATCGCTGCAAAATCACTAAAACCGGGAATGAGCTTTGCAGTACGGCCAAAGAGATCCAATATGAAAGGCTTCACAAGCCAGGAGCTTGGGGCATCAACAGGTGACAGAATCTGGGAGATGGTCCCCGGCCTGACAGTGAACCTTAAAGATCCGGATTACGAGATATTTGTCGAGGCAAGAACAGAAGGCGGCCTCATATACGACAGAAGAACAAAAGGGCCGGGCGGACTTCCGGTGGGGACACAGGGAGAAGTTCTCTCGCTCATCTCTGCCGGAATCGACTCCCCGGTTGCCGCATGGCTTGTCATGAGAAGAGGGTGCACATCCTCGTTCATATTCTTCAGGGGTAAAGGCTACTTTGGTAAAGACACCGAAGATGCAGTGCTTGAAAATATGAAAAACCTCTCACTGTGGTCTCCGGGCAGAAAGATCAGACTTTACTCCATAGATCTTGAGGATTTCTACACCGAAATTCTGGATAAGATTACACCACGATACCTCTGCCTTGTATGCAAGAGGTTTATGATGCACCTCTCAGCAGAGATTGCTATAGGAAAGGGAATGTCCGGCATTGTCATGGGCAACAACCTCGGGCAGGTTGCCTCACAGACACTTGCCAATATGGCGGTTACAGAGGAGGTCATCCCACCCGGACTGCCGCTCCTTCAGCCGCTCTTAACATGGGACAAGGGAGAGATTGTTGACCTTGCAAGAAAGATCGGCACATTCAGGGAATTTGCAGGCGATCTTGACTGCACAGTCGTTCCAAAGCATCCGGCAGTATCAGCCACGATTGCTGACCTTAAAGCAGAAGAAGAGAAACTTGACTATGAATTGCTGACCGGAAAATGTCTGGAAACCTTAGATTATATTAAAATATTAAATGGAGAGGTTATCGAATCAGGCAACTGAGAGATCATTCTCCTCTGCAATTTTTCTGAACGATAACGCCACATGATCGGCCTGTTTCCGGGTAAGACCATATGTATTATACTTCCAGACCCTTGTCGAACCCGGAATTACACCTGTAATGCCTCTCTTCTTCAGATCACTGGATAAGAAGTAGCCCCTCTTCTTATGGGTCTTTGCTACTTTGTCAAACGATTCTATGGTGTTGATTCTTGTAAGGGTATGCTCCCTTGGACTGTCGCTCTGGCAGACTGTGCCCTCTATCGAAAGCAGTGCATCTGTTATTATCCGGCTCTGCTCAATCTCACGGTCCCACTCAAGGACGCGCTTTTTCACCTCCGGGAAAGAGGCTATAAGGCCCATGACTGTCACGCCCATAAGGGTGCAGCCCATCATCTCAACTTCTTTTATGCCAAATGTCCGGCCGGTCACATCACCTTTGGCAGTGATTGTCCGGAATACTACATCAGCATACTCCTCATTTGCCGCAAGGACACCTGACGGTGCAGGTGCTGCCATACTCTTGTGCCCTGACCCGACTATGAAATCAACACCGAGTTCCTTACCGTCAACGGGCATAATTCCGACAGAGTACGCGCCATTCAGCAGGACAGGAATGTCATACTGGTGTGCGGCCTTTACAACACCCTTTATGTCGTGAATATTGCCGTACTGATAGTCCACATGCTCAAGATATAGCAGAGGGGGAGTCTTACCAAATTTTGCAATTACCTCCTCAATCTTCTCTGCCGCATTTTCGCCTGTGATATGATTGTTCTCATCTGCCGGAATCTCACACGGGATACCGCCGGACTGCTCAACCGACACAAATTCAGTATAATGGGAGAGTGCTGTAAGAATCACAGGGTCGCCTTTCTGCACCAGCGAGTTTGCAACCGCCTGAAACCCGCGCCTTGCCCCCGGAACAACCCTTAACTGATCCATATTGAGCCACTTCGCACAGTCCTCATGAAACTCTGCAATAGGAGGCTTTCTGATATAATCAAGCCTGAAGGGTTTTAAGCAGTTGTCACATACAGAATAGCCGTCAGAGTAGGCAATAACGGCCTTCTGCGCTTCGTTTGTGAGCCTTCCACCTGCCTGAATGGGGTCTATATTGATATATAACTCCTCAACCTCCCGCGTATCAATATTGCCTGTGCACTTCATTTTAAGATCTCCTGCTCAAGAATTGAAACCTGTTTTTTCAGCTTTTCTATCGTTTTTTCGGCTTTCTGTTTCTCTTCCTCATCGAATTCGTGATCAGGAGCTGTTCTCCTGAAAAGAGATCTGATATCTGTCAGAAGAAACAGAGCCTGAAATAATGCATCAACGGCCCTCTGCGACATAAATCCACCTTGTTAAACTAACTGCATATAATTGTATTTTGTCAATTAAAAAACTGGCCTTATGATAGATACAATAAGAAAATTTATGTACCAAAATAAAAAGATGAAATACTGTAAAAGACATATTTTTAATAAATGATTCCCGGATTTGAAAAATATGCTTCAATTAACAGAACTATACTGATAGGAATAATAATCGGAATCATTTCAGGAATAGGAGCATATATCTTCTTTCAGGGATTAAAATACGGTTCATTATTTGTTTCGGAATATCTTCTCGGTTATCATATGCCACATGAAGGCGAGACCATTCAGATAATATCACAATGGTCGCCTCCGGCGGCAATATGGTTAATTCTGCCAATTATATGCACAGGTGCGCTGATTTCAGGATATATTGTATATCGTTTCGCGCCTGAGGCAGAAGGGCATGGCACTGATGCAGCAATTAAGGCATTTCACAAAGGAAGCAAAATCAGGTGGCGCGTTCCGGTTGTAAAGGCCATCGCCTCAATAATCACCATATCAAGCGGCGGAAGTGCAGGAAGAGAAGGGCCGACAGCACAGATATCCGCCGGTTTTGGATCAATTGCCGCTGATTTCCTGAACCTCTCAGAGAGGGAGAGAAGAATTGCCATTGCCACGGGCATTGGCGCAGGTATCGGGACAATATTCAAAGCACCGTTAGGCGGTGCAATTCTGGCCGCCGAAATCCTGTACAGAAGGGACTTTGAGGCAGATGCCATACTTCCGGCATTCATAGCATCAATAACAGGATATACCATATTCGGATTTTTTGAAGGTTATGGCCCGGTCTTCGGCGAGACAGAACTATTCTGGGAACCTTCTCAGATACCCCTCTTCATCATCCTGGGAGTAATCTGCGCAGCATTTGGAATTGCATATATCAGAACTTTTTACGGAACAAGGAGAATATTTGCCGATTTTTTCATAAAATATAATCTGCCGCCATACTTAAAGCCGGTTTCAGGGGCACTCATTATTGCATTGCTTGTCATTGCAATGGCGCATATCTCTCCGGAGGCGATGATAACCGGACTTGCAAGTCTGGGAACAGGATATGGCTTCCTCCAGATTGCAATGTACAACATTCTGCCTCTCTCGGTTCTTCTCATCCTTCCGTTTACAAAGATCATTACGACATCGCTTACAATTGGCTCAGGCGGGAGCGGAGGAGTATTCGCCCCCGGACTTGCAATAGGTGGCGCGGCAGGAGGGGCATTTGGTCTTCTGCTGAATCTGGCATTCCCTGAGATTGTCCCTCTGACATCCGTTCCGGCATTTGTGATAGTTGGTATGATTGCACTCTTTGGCAGTATTGCAAATGCCCCAATCGCAGTTATGATAATGGTAACCGAGATGACCAGTGACTTCTCCATACTTGTGCCGGCAATGGGAGCTGTTGCAATATCCACCATTCTGACAGGTGAGGACACTATATTTAAGGAACAGGTCAGGACAAAGGCAGAATCAGAAGCACACAGAGAGGAATATCAGATAGAGATCCTTCAGGAAATAAAAGCGTCCAGTGCAATGGTAAAGCCTGAGGATCTTATAACCGTTCATCCGGATGACCCCTGCAATGAAGTTTACAGTATGATGAATGAAACGAAGCATACCGGATTTCCGGTGATTGACAATGGCATGCTCATAGGGATAATAACCCACAGGGATACCTATCTTGAGAACGGTAAAATCCCCTGCATAAAAGTCAGGGAGAGGATGAAAGAGAATCTTATAACCATAAGTGAGAATTCCACACTTGACAGCGCCCTATACCTGATGATGAAGAACAGCATACATCATATACTTGTGGTGGATGAGAAGAATAAAAAAGAACTTAAGGGATTTATTACATCAACCGACATTATGCAGGCGTACACTTCCAGAATGAAAGAAAATATCCAGGTAAAATGCCACAAACACAAGTGATCACAGATACAATCTAAAAAAAAGAATAAAATAAATCAGGGGTTTCCCTAACCCTTTTTTCACCAGCATAATGCTTTTTTAATAATATTTCCGGACAGAATAACTGAGCCGACCCAAAAATATAATTTGGATTATAGAAATGATAATAAGAGCCGGGGGGATTTTCCGACCCTATTCTCATCACCATTTATTTAAGTAAATATATTGAAAATCTGGTCGTCACCTGTATCGCTCAGGCGCTTCCTTTCTGTCGGTTCCTCAACGAGTGCAAGAACCGGAAGATCAAGGTTTACACCAGGTTCATATCCGAACATCTCCTGCATTTCAATCTGGAGTGCGTGCATGTAGAGTGCATTTGGAATATCCATTGCACAAAGCTCTTCGCACTGACCACAGTTGATACATGAATCTGAAACATGGACGTATCTTATCATGTGGAACATGAAGGGAGGCGGAACCTGGCCGGGTGTTACAAGGTATGGTTTCTTTGTTGAGCATTCAACACAGTAGCAGATTGGGCAGTTCTCAATGCACTGGTAGCATTTGATACAGCGTGAGGTCTCCTTCATAATGAAGCTCAGGCGGTCCTGGCCCTCACCCATTGCTGCGAACTGTTCTGCCCTTGCTTTATCAGCAAGTTTGTACATTGCCTGCTCAATCTTTCCGCGAATTGCAACGAATTTTGGATCCGTTGGTGCGGTCTCGATTGCACCTGAAGTCTTCTCGATAAGTTCTGCACCCTTGTCTGAGCATACTTCAATGAAGGTTGCCTTGCCGGCTTTATCAGCAGGTACACCCCAGTTTCCGCATGCAATATCACACTGGCGTGGGATTTTGGTCTTACAGCGCTGGCAGTTTGCACGGCGGCCGTATCCTTCTTCCTCAAGTTCATCGATCTTTATGCCCTTGTGTTCACCGTCTTTTGTTTCGATGATGAACTGGCCTTTGTCGATCTCTTCCTTTACAACATCGTCCGGACTTACTCCAAACTTCTCCTCGATCATCTTTCTTCCTGCAACGGGACTGATTGAACCACCACAGTTCAGACCGATTGAGTAGATGTTGTCAAGATTGATCTGCTGCCTCTTTGCAAGTTCATAGAGTGCTTTTGCATCGCAACCCTTCAGGGTTACTGCAAGCTTCATGTCCTTTGCACCGTCAAGGAACTTCTTGATCATTTTTGGCAGCAGAAGGGTACCACAGTGAAGTGAACCGCTGAGTCTGTCGATGTCTTCCGGATTTGTGATGAACGCAGGTTTTGCATCATAAATATCGTAGCCTTTCTCGACTGCAAATACTGCATCAACAAGACCGGTTTCAAGGGCATTCTTAAGTATTGCTGTTACTGCACCGCCGCATTCTCCCTTTTTAAGGTATTCGGCGTCCTTTGCCCATGCAAGTAACATATCTCCATTTGCTACCATTTTCAGGCCTCCTGAATCTTTTCAATCTTTATAGCACATGCCTTGTACTCCGGAATCTTGGAAACTGGGTCAAGTGCATCGTTTGTAAGCCTGTTTGCCGGGCATTCTGCGAAGTGGAACGGCATGAACATTACACCTTTCATAATGTCTCTCGTTACCTTTGCAGTTACCTCAACTTCACCACGTCTTGTGATTGCACGTACCTTCTCGCCGTATGCAATTCCAAGTTCCTTTGCATCATCAGGGTTGATCTCAATCCATCCGGTTGGAACTTCATGGTCAAGTGTTGGTGAGTTTCTGGTCATTGTACCGGTATGCCAGTGCCAGATTGTCCTTCCGGTTGTGAAGATATACGGATATTCCTCATCAGGAACTTCTGCCGGTGCCTTCCACTCAATTGCTGAGAGAACTCCAAGTCCGTCAGCTGTTGCAAACTTCTGGGTGTGCAGGATTGGTGTTCCCGGATGGTCAACTTCAGGGCATGGCCAGTGAAGTGCCTCTGGTTTATCAAGTCTTTCGTAGTTCATACCGTGGTATGAAGGTGTGACTGCTGCAATCTCATTGAAGACATCCTCTGAGGTCTCCCATGCGAACTGATCTGCATAGCCCATTGCTCCTGCAACCTCTGCAAGAATCTTCCAGTCAAGTTTTGCAACTCCAGGTGGATCCTGTGCCTTTCTCCATTTCTGGACACGGCGTTCGGTTGAGGTCTGGGTACCGTCTTTTTCTGCGTAGCAGGTTGCCGGCAGGACAACATCAGCGATCTGTGCTGTCTCTGTAAGGAAGATATCCTGAACAACGAGGAATTCAAGGGACTCGAATGCATGTTTTGCATGGTCAATGTTTGGATCTGAGAGAAGCGGGTTCTCACCCATGATGTACATTGCCTTGAGTTCTCCGGGGTTGTCAGACATGACATTGACCATGGTGGTAACTTCATATCCGTTCTCAGCAGGCGCAATTCCGTCTGGGAATCCCCATGCGTCCTCGAATTTCTTGTGTGCCACAGGGTCAATTACCTTCTGGTATCCTGTAAATACTACAGGAAGTGCTCCCATATCACATGCACCCTGAACATTGTTCTGTCCACGGAGTGCGTTTACACCGGTTCCAGGTCTTCCAAGGTTTCCTGTAACCATCTGAAGGTGTGCAGTTGACTTAACGTTGTCAACACCAACTGTGTGCTGTGTGATACCCATTGAGTAGAGAAGTGCTCCGCTCTCTGCCTTACCATAGAGTTCTGCTGCTTCACGGAGTGTAGCTGCCGGAATACCGGTAATCTTCTCAACATTCTCAGGTGAGTAATCGTCCTTCATTACAAGGGCCTTAAGCTCTTCATAGCCTTTAGTCCTGTTTGCGATGAACTCTTTGTCTTCCCATCCGTTCTTGATGATCTCGTGCATGAAGCAGTTGAGAATTGCAACATCTCCACCAGACTTAAACTGCATGTAGATGTCAGCCTGCTTTGCAGTAGGGGTGTACCTTGGATCTGCGTAGATGAGCTTTGCACCCTTCTTCTTTGCCATCATCACTCTGCGTCCGATAAGCGGGTGCTGCTCAAATGTGTTACTTCCAATAATGAAGATACACTTTGATTCCTCAATATCAGGAATAGAGTTGGTCATTGCACCTGATCCGAATACTGCTGCAAGTCCTGCAACTGTTGAAGAGTGGCAGAGACGTGCACAGTGATCAATGTGCTTTGTCTTGAGTGCACCACGTGCAAACTTCATCAGAGCATAGTTATCTTCGTTTGAAGTACGTGCTGATGAAAGGCATGCCATCTCTTCAGCTTTGTAGCCCTTAAACTTCTCTGCAATGAGCTTGTATGCCTCATCCCAAGTAGCTTCAACGAATTCGCCGTCTTTCTTAATGAGCGGTGTTGTCAGCCTTTTTGGACTGTTTACAAACTCATATGCATATGTGCCCTTTGGACAGGTTTTACCCATATTTACGGGTGAACGCTGATACGCTGTTGAACCCACTACCTTGCCGTCCTTAACGACAAGATTGAAAGTACAACCTGTTCCACAGTAGGGACATGTTGTCTGAACAAACTTGAGATCCATAATTTAACCTCTTACAATGAAAGAGTTGGAATCTAAGTATTAATGTATTTTCATTTATAAATGACAAATGAGCATTATTGGTGGGTCAAAAACGAGATTGTAATTTTAAAAATATTACAAGCGCATTTAACCACAATCAGATGGAAACCAATTGATCTTAACACAACAGCACAGATCCACTGAATTATACCCGAACCTAAGACAAATACACAATCCGCGCCCTAAAAATGACTGAATCCTAAAAAAATGAAATATGTATGAAAAATCAAAATTTTTTAATTAAGCGTATTGCTATAACAGATATTGTTGCCGCATACATAATCTGCATAATAATCCCGGTTGTGAACTCACTATAAGGATTGAAGATCAGCACTGCATAGAGTGGTGCCAGAATAGAGACAAGATCTTTTTTTTCTCTCAGAAAAGCAACAATCCCAATTATGAATGAGGCAATGACACACCCGGCAACTCCTGAATATGAGAGCATACTGCCCGCTTCAACAACCAGGGACAATACAATTCCTATAAAAGAAAGCCCCGCAACAACCGGGACAGTATAATTAAAATAAGTATTTACAGCATTTTTCAGTTTCTCTATCATAATTACATTATATTTAGAGAGATAAGCTAAAAGTTAACCGGAAACAGATCTGAAAAAATGAAAACATACAGAAAATTAAAATTTTGTCCTTAGGTTAATTCGCATCTCTCTTTTCGGTTTTGCGAATTATTACTGCATTGATTACAGGTTCTCCTACCATGACATATCTCTTGATGACCTGTCCGTAAACTTCAACAATATCATCCTTGTTTATATCCTCCGAAATTCCGGTGAACATCTTGACCGAGATCAGACCTGATCTGTCAGCCACATGAAACTGGGGCCTGTTGAGTGACTTAAACATCGCCTTCTCGACAACACCTTCAATTTTTACGATGTTTCCAATTGAGGACTCATTGATCATCTTAATTCTGACAGGTTTTGCTTCTGCCTCATATATGGGCGCAAGGTCATTGTACTCTGAGGCACTCATATAACTCAGAATGATAGGGATAACAAACAAAGCCGCAAGAATCGGGATTCCCCATAAAAGCGACATATACTCCCCGGATAAGATTACATAGACCAAAAAAAAGAATGCAAAAAATCCCACCACCCCGATATTGATGGCCGAGATATTTACATTCGTATTTTTAATTTTCATTTATAATCGTTTACTTAGCTGCTTCAATATCTTTTCTGAATGCAATCCAGTAGAGAACACCAACAAAGAGCATACCGCCGACAATGTTTCCGATTGTAACGACTATGATGTTGTTTGTCCACATTGTTATCCAGCTAAGGTTTGCAAGTTTAGGACCGATTGCTGCTACCTGATCTGCTGTGAGGTAGGATGATGTCATAATACCTGCTGGAATGAAGTACATATTTGCTACACAGTGCTCAAATCCTGTTGCAACGAAAGCCATGATCGGGAACCAGATTCCAAAGAACTTGCCGACTGCATCGTCTGCACAGATTGCAAGAAGAATTGCGAGGTTAACGAGCCAGTTACAGCAGATAGCTTTACAGAAACATGACCATAGAGCTGCAATTCCGATGTAACTTGTCTTTCCTGCTGCAATACTTACTGCAGTCACACCAAATGCTGTTGCGGTACCTGCACCTGCTGCACTCCATGAAGTGAGAGGACCGTAGGTCATAAGATAAGCGAATACAATAGATCCGATAAGGTTTCCTATGTAAACCCATACCCACAAATTAAGCACTGATGCCCAACTGACTCTGTGTATGAAAGCTGCCATTGGTGCAAACATTGCATCTCCGGTAAAGAGTTCTGCACCGGTAAGCACGATGATAATAAGTCCGACGGGGAACACAGCACCAAGAATTAACTTGGCCATACCTGCACCTAAGAAAGCTGCAGTTCCAGTAACACATACTGTTGCGAGTGCTCCACCCATTGCGATATATGCTCCGGCCATAAAGCCACGAAGAAGCATATTCTGCATGGAAAGACCAACTTTAGCCTTTCCTGCATCTCCTGTTTTAGCAATTATAGTTGCTGGGGGATGAAAAACCATTACATTTCCTCCAAATTGTTATGCCTGATTGAAATAACAAACGTACCTCACATTTCGTAGGCAGATAAGAATCAATTTAGGATGATATTAATATCTTTCCAATTTATCCGGAGTATTTGAGGTATAATGTCCAAATCAGCATATTGAACGAACCCGACCCAAAACAAACATAGGTTAACCATTTAAATATATAAACCATGTTTGATTAACTAAAAAATGAAACACGCACTTTCATACAAATATTTCAGATAAAAAAGTACGGGTGGTGATAAACAAAAAACAGGATGGCAGGTAAAAATTAACATATTCAGGATCTTTAAAAAAATGAATTTACATCAATTATAATGGTAAAAGAGATCATTTTGCCGGATATGAAACTTAGATCTGATTCCCACCCGGATAACCGGGGCGCTCTATTCTTCAAAAATTAACAGCAAAATGAGTTTATATATCAAAACCATATAAACAACATCATAATATGAAGGATGTAAAGATTCCACCAATGCTCATTCAGCTCATAGATTCAGGAATATCCGGCATTGACGGGAAAATTTTTGAGAATGCTGACATGTGTCCGTATTGTGCAGGAAAACTGATCACGCATGACTTCAAAAGAAAGAAATTTGCAACAAGAATTTACAGAGATAACAGAATCCCGGTCTATGTCAAAGTTAAACGGTTCAGGTGCAGGGAATGCGGCAGGCTGGTTTACGCCGATGAACCTTTTTATCCGGAGATAAGGGTGGGTGCACCGGTTGTGGATTTCTGCCTTGCAAACCGGGACAGGTATTCATACACCCACATTTCAAGAATTCTTAAGCATCTGCACATATATCTCAGCCCTTCATCTGTGGGAAATTACGCATCCGCAGATCTGAATATGCCTCCCGCGGTCGAGATGCACGGCATTTTCTTCCCGGCATCACTGTTAAATCTTGCAAATGTCGGATTTCCCGACAATTCGGGGATGGGAATGCCGGCAATTATGCAGATGATTTCAGAGAGGCATTTTTAAAAAACGAAAGTTATCCTTCATCATCCTCAGGACTCCTTCAGCGGCTCCGCATCATACGGGCAGAATATTTCATCACCGGATGTCCGGTAACCACAGAGGGGGCAGATTTTCTCTTCTCTTTTTTCCCTGCCGAATAGCGGAATCAGCGGAATAAAGAGGAACATGAAAAAAAATGGAAATCCGAGGTACAGCAGTAAAATACTGATGCCCAGTGATCCCACCAGGAGTATGAAGCTTAAAACTCCCCTCTGCGTAGCGCCACCTCCCTGACAGCAAAGGCAGGCAGTGCATCAGATAGTTTTCTGGACTCTTTCCGGAGATCAAGCCCGCCAAACTCATTTACAATGATATGTGAGCCGATCCCGCCTGAAATTATTGAGTCACATCCTGTACTGTCCATAGCATCCCTGACTGCCACGCCTATGATCTCCATCTGCTTCTTATAGAAATCACGTGCAATATCAAGCGCACCATCCTCTCCAATCTCACAGAGATCTGAACATACAACCCTTGCAAGCCTTCTGAGCGAGGAGTTGCAGTCTGTGCCCGCACCATCTGCCGCAGGAGATGTATAGTCGCTCTCAGAGATGTTACCAAGGACAAGATGTACATCAGCACTCTGTGCGAAATATTCGCTGCTCACAGGCGTACAGATGCCGTTTACGGAGGCTGACCTGATCACTGCCGGAACTGTTGTCCGGAGTGTGCCTGAATATACAAGGTAACCTTCTCTGAGCCGGTCAAGATCAGTCATCCCTTTAAGATTTTCAAAGGAATTTAAGGGAATTATATCGACAGTCGTGCTGCCCATATCCACAAGCAGGGATGAAGGGTATTCATTCCTCAGATAATCAGCAGATGCAAGCCAGTTCGCAGCCGCAAGAGAGCGGTCAGGAGAGGTATGAAATTCCCCGTCCATGCCGTAGAAATATGAGTCAGGCACTGCGTCTCTGACAGATTTTACGATATATTCTATCCCTGCGTTTTTATCCGGAAATCCGTCTGCAAGCTCACCGCTCATCACAACCGCCGCAGTCTTATCCGAATAGATGCTCAGAAGTTCAGTTAAGGGAGAGTCCTGCCACATGGGGCAGTAGTGAATGACAACATCCCTGCCGTCCACAATCTTGAGGTTTGCACCGCCGACATCTATACCAATGACAGACTCCGGACTCATACCGCCTTTCAAAGTCTCTTCACCTCACCTGTTGTGTTGAAGGAGACTCTGCCGCTGAGGTGAACCTCAGCAGGGATATTTCCTCTGGATGACTCGACAAGAATATCGGCTATCTCCTCCTCCATAACCTCAGCTATGCCGACAAGGCTTGTGGTGGGCCGGGGGTTCACATCGACAACATAGATCTTATCGGCAACCACAACGTCAACTCCGGTATAGCCCTGACATCCGAGGACATTGAGCGCTTTTACCGCCGTTTCCGTGATCTCATCCGCCCTTGGATGCTCCACAGGTGTCTCACCGCCGAGGTATCTGTAATGTCCGTCCTCTGTTCTCTCAATGTACTGCCTGTTCAGCGCAAGGAGAAGCGGCGGCCTTCCGCTGTATGAATTGCAGGTATCTCCGACAACCCGGCTTCCGACAAGGCTGACGCTGATATGCTCACCCTCGATGTACTCCTGCCCGAATTCATCCTCACCGGAAACACCGTCTGAAAGGCGCATATTCTGCCCGTCCACACCTTTGACCTTCTTTATGATGCGCATCCCGAAATCAAGCTCACGCGGGACAGCTATACCGTGCATTGTAAGTATATCCCCTGTTCTTTGCTTATTGGAGCATATGGCAATATTGAGGCTGCCGCAGCCGAGACTTCGGGTATTATCCTCAACAATTTTTGTAAATCTGCCTAAGATATCATCTGGGGCAACCACAATACCAACATCGCAGAGCGGCGCAAGGCGCTTTAATTCTTCGGAAAAATCGCCCTTTTCAGGGGATAGAACCTCATATCCGCATCTCTCAAAACTTTCTGAGAGTACCTTAAGCATAGCCGCACCCTCAGGTGCAAGATCAGGTTCATTGAATACCGTATATTCGGCAACGAGGGCCTTCATTGAATAATTATTCCGGCTAAAATGAAATTAGGATGACGATCCTTACCGGAATTTTGCCGGCATTATTACAAACAAAGAGCCGCGATGAAGTTGTGGCACCGCCGCTGTACTCCGGAATGCTGTCAGGATTTTATGCTGCCAGCTGATTCTGAATGTCCGGTTATCCGGAGGAGGAAAAAACCCGTAAAAACCACCCATTTAATATTTCTGAGGTCACAACTAAAAACGGGTTATGAAGCCGAAAATTTTACTTACAAACGATGACGGAGTTACATCAACAGGACTGTGGGCAGCATATGATGCCCTCTCTGAATTCGCCGAGGTGATCGTTGTCGCACCGTCAACACAGCAGAGTGCTGTCGGCAGATCAATATCAATATTTGAACCAATCAGGGTCAACCGTATTACAATAAACGGAAATGAGGCATATTCTGTCGGTGGTAAACCGACCGATTCGGTTATAATAGGACTGTATGCACTGGAAATAAAACCAGACCTGGTTGTATCCGGAGTTAACATAGGTGAAAACCTCTCCTTTGAGTCGGTAATGACCTCAGGAACAGTAGGTGCTGCACTTGAGGCGGCAAACCACAACTATCCTGCGGTTGCCTTCTCACTTCAGGTTGAGGATCAGGCAGACAAATTTGACGACCCCGGATTTTATTCAAAGAACTTTGAAAATGCAAAGGATGTCATAAAAACGGTCTGCAAAAAACTGATCTCTGAGGGGTTCCCAAAAGGCGCGGATGTAATCAACGTCAATATCCCAAGCGTGATCAAAGGTGGATATGAAATTACAAGGCTTGCAGAGAAGCTCTTTGAGACCGGAGTTGAGAAGAGACTTGATCCAAGGGGAAAACCCTATTTCTGGATAAACGGCCCGCTGTATGAAGTGGCAGAGGAAGGAACGGATGTTAATGCTGTGTCAAAAGGAAATATATCAGTAACTCCGCTCACACTTGACTGCACATCATACAAAAGTATGGAAGATATGAAAAATAATTTTATATTATAATTTTTTTTGCCGGAAAAAAGGAAATTTATTATTTTACTCAGAAAGAATTTCGCGGAATTTTTCAGCGACAGCAGGATCTCTCTCCACAGAAAGCGCTTTTCTTATCTCTTCTGTCGCTGTAGGGCTGCCGGATTTCTTTATGGAAGCAGCGGTAATCTTTCTGACATAGTCATTTTCGTCTTTTAAAAGCGGAATTAAGGCTATCCCAATCTCAGGAATTCCAAATTCCCCCAGGCTTTTTGCAGACATATACCGCACATGATCCTTTTCATCCCTGAGGCAGGCGAGCAGAGGGCTTATTGATCTGTCATCGGCAATCATGCCAAGGGCCTCAGCTGCACGATATCTGACAATCCAGTCTTTGTCGTCAAGAAGAGGGATCAGACTTATAACTGACTTTGATCCAAATCCGGCAAGATTTTCAGCCGCCCTTTTTCTTGTATCCTTTGAAGGATTCCTGAGAAGCTCAACATTGAGAATTATCTGATCCTGTACTGACATTGTATTAGTATTGAACTGTGGAATATAAAATTATCCTGTTAAGGCCGGATTGGGGCAAATCATCACGATTCCTCACACATATGGCAATCATTTCTGCACATCACAATAAAAACATATGTGAATTATTCTGCCAATTACAATTATTTTAATATATTATATCCAGATTTCAGATAATTCCGGACATTCAGACCTTATTTTTGTGACCCCGGAAATAAATCATCAAATGCCTCCATGAACCGGTTTATGTCAGCCTCCACGTACGGGCCGGATTCATAGCCGGTCAGTACAGAGAGAGTGCCGTTGAATGTTGAAGCGGTAAGAAGAAATCCGGGAGGATAGCAGACAACCGGAAGAAAGCATACGTCATAAGGGCTGAGAAGCTCACCATTGATTCCCGGAATACTGCTGAATTTTTCCCCGGAAATTACACCGATATTGGATAGAACCGGATTTTTGAGTTCTGACTCATGGTATGACGAGATCATACCGTCAAAGAACTCTTTTATCCGGGGAATACCTTTGTCATAGAGATTTCTGTAGAAGAGGACTGAACCAAGCCCGACATAATTTTCCTTCCTCTCCTTTGTCACTGCAATTATTCCGGGCAGAATTTCTTCAATGCCGGAATTACTCCCGGTTATCACTGAAATCTCATATGCCACCGAGAGGTTTGCCGGTGAGCAGTCTTCAATATCCGGAATATATCTCCGGAGGTCAGCAGAGGTCAGCAGGGCATTCGTCCGGTTTTCGTCTGAAGGGTCATCCCTGGCCCTGAAGAATGCCAGAAAGAAGACTGCAATCAGAAGGTCGTTTACTGTACCGCCGCACCTCCTGCATACCTCCTTTGCCTCTGAGAGCCTCTCCGGGCTAAAGTCCCTCCTTGCAATTCTCCTCTCACCGCGTCCATGGTACAGAAAGGGGAAATTCCAGGTGTCGGTTATCGTCTCTTCTTCTGAGAGTGCATCTTTTAAAACGGAATCCGGATATATTTCATAGATCCGGGCCAGAGAACGATCAGGAGTCATAATTTCCGGTCTGAACCCGGAGTCCCTGCATAACTCCCTGTAAACCGTAAATATGTATCCGGATATATCGGCCAGACCACGTGCATCCATTGCGCCGTGGTGGCAGGTTATGGTTATCAGGTCACCTCCTGATTTTTCCGGTCTGAAAAGATCAACCCTGATTTGTGGACCGGATCGTACATCAAGAGGTTTTGGGGGTTTTCCGGGCGGAATTTCTTCAGAGGAACAGCCCCTGTGAAGTACAAATGCCTCAGGGAGTCTTTCAGGATCTATCCTCTCCCAGAAGCACTCCTTATCTGACTCTACAAATGCAGTTGAGAGGAAAGGTATGGACTCAAGTGTGAGGAGAACTGATCTCCTGAGAATTTCCTCATCCACCCTGCCGGAGTAATGCACCATGAGGTGCATTGTCGGGTCATATATTCTCTCAAAGAATACATTGAATATATCAAACGGTTCTGCGGTAAAACGACATTTATGTCCGGAAGCTGGATCATAGTTAAAATTCTGATTAAAACCGGAATTATGTGTATCTGGCATATACAGAAGATAATGGACTATATCAGATAAAGAGATTATCAAAAAGAAATACGCCCAGTACGGAATTCGAATCCGTGTCGCAGCCGTGACAGGGCTGCATGATAGGCCACTACACTAACTGGGCAGATGTATGCTGTAAATCAGCATCACATATTGGAGGTTCTGATTATTTAAGCATTGCATTTGCAGTCCGCTGCGCTCAGACATTACACAGATAAGCCATCCCAAAAAAGTCACCCACCCCATGTGCCGGCATTTCTGCCTGCACACAGATAATGGATGAAACATCAGGACGTTTGATGATAATGTTTCATGGGAGATGATATTTAAAAAAATATTTCAGTTATCTTCAGAACTCATGAAAAAAATCCCGCGATCTCCTCTTTTATCCCGGATTTTTCCCTCCTCGATAAGGAGCTGGATATACTTATTTATCTCATTTGGATGGAGTTCAAGGACAGAAGCCAGATCCTCAACAGTGCAGGGTCTGCGGCTTACTGTCTGCATTATGCTCTCCATTGCATCACCCGAAAAACTGCCTATACCCGATCGTGACGAGGGCCTGCCTGTGATCTCCGTTCCTTCGTAATCAAGACCTGCCGCAAACTTCTCCATCTCCACGTCCGTTGCCGCCCTGATCCAGCCAACCACTCCGGGGCGGTCGAGTGTATTGAGCTGAACCCTCTCCGGCGCGATTTTCTGCACTGCCTCTGAAAGGGCGGAGATCTCCTCCTCTGTATCGTTTATCCCCGGAACAACAAATATCTCAAGCCATATTTCTCCGGAAAACTCCTTTCTCAGGTCCACAAGCCCGGTGATGATCTCATCCACATTCAGTGAACTGCATGGACGGTCAATCTTCATAAACCCGGCTTCTGTTGCAGAATCAAGTGACGGGACGATCACATCCATATCCAGGACCTCATCCCTGACACCCTTATCATAGAAGAGACTTCCGTTGGTGAGAAGAGCCACCCTGTAACCAGGGAATGAACTCTTAATATAACGGCAGATCTCACCCGTTCCGCTGTGAAGCGTCGGCTCACCGGAACCTGAAAATGTGATGAAATCGAGCGTGGGAGAGCCTGAAAGGTACGAATAAAGCTCTTCTTTAACCTCTGCGATGGGGACATACTCATGCCTCTCTGTAGTAAGGAGGGTTGTTCTCCCGCATTCGCAGTATATGCAGTTATAGCTGCATGTCTTCAGCGGCACAAGATCTATTCCAAGGGAGATTCCAAGCCTCCGTGAAGGAACAGGGCCGAAGAGATGCCTGTAATTTTTATTATTATTCATGCTTTCGCCAACAGGGATCAATATTTACTGTGCACCTAATTTAAAGCACCCAAAAAGGAACAAAGGACTTAAAACAGAATGCAAAATACGGAAAAGAAGATCAGAAAAGGATAATTCAGTAAAACTGTGACAGAAAAAGAGAACAGACAGAGAACATAAGTTCAGAAGATAATAATGAAATCTTAAAATTAAAAGGATTACGCCCAGTACGGAATTCGAATCCGTGTCGCAGCCGTGACAGGGCTGCATGATAGGCCACTACACTAACTGGGCATTGAAGTAATTTTACCATATTAGATAATCTCAATAAACATTTTAATGCTTTGATCCGGACTTTGAAACAATCCAGGTAAATTTTGGGCATGAACCCGGACAAAATAACAAATAAAGGAGCATTCAGGAATAAATAATCAAATAATGAACTGAAAAAGATCACCGGAAATTTCAGACAGTATAATATAATAAAAACTAAGAATACTGCATTATGGAAGATGACGAATCATACAGGCGCGCAAAGGAGAAGGTACAGGAGCTGAAAGGTTTCTACTCGCACCTCTCTGCATACATTCTCGTAAATATCATACTTGCCCTGATAAATCTGGTTACATCACCTCAGTCACTCTGGTTTTACTGGATAACCCTCTTCTGGGGAATAGGCCTCCTGATCCACGCATGGAATACCTTTGGTCACCGGAAAATCCTCGATAAAAACTGGGAAGATAAAAAGATAAAGGAATACATGGAAAAAGAGAAGAAGAACTGAGATAAGATCAAATAAAACCTGGTTAAAAACTTACAATTCATTTTTCAGAGATATTCATGAGATAATCCACCAACTGCCTGACAGTAATTCTGCTTTTAAAACGGGAGATTTGACAGAAGATAACTTTCCGGATAATAATAAGTAAGATAAAAAAACAAAAAGGATGTTACGCCCAGTACGGAATTCGAATCCGTGTCGCAGCCGTGACAGGGCTGCATGATAGGCCACTACACTAACTGGGCAAAATTCAGACTCTTTGACTCACCAAAAAGGTGAGTCCCGCCTCCCGGATTCGAACCGGGGACATCGCGGTAACCGCGCAGTTACTCCTTTCGTCAGAGTAAACCAAACTACAGCCGCGCACTCTACCAGTCTGAGTTAAGGCGGGCATTGTGCTCTACAAAATAGGCTTGTCGCAGATATAAATGTTTCTTTTTTGATCTACACAATAACGGCCTGAAATTCAGAACAAAAATTATCAAAAGAAGAGCACAGCACGACAAAAATCACAAATAAATCCATTTATGGAGAGAACACTGAAAAATAAACCACTCAATTATCAGAACTGACCAGGATCAGATCTTCAGAGAAAAACGCAAAAAACCCAAAAGCGCAGAGACGGGATCATGACCAACAGACAGTCCGGCCGTCCGGCACAGACTTCCGGAAGAGCAGAAACTGAGGTGCAGCAACAGACACCCACACCATGAAATGAGCACAGAGAGATCAGAAAGCACCTTCAGGACAGTTTGACCCGGAGAAACAGTAAATGGAACCACAGAGAGATCAGAAAGCACCTTCAGGACAGTTTGACCCGGAGAAACAGTAAATAACAAACATAGATCAGAAACAACAGGAGAGCCGCCCTTTCATCGTCTGGAGAAGCTGTAAAATCACCAAAGTTCATAAAAAACAATACTGAAAAGGCCTTCCTGACAGGATAAAAGGAAGAGGAGGAGGGAGGGGGGAAGAGAAAAGGAAAGGGAAAGAGAAAAAAAGATGAAAACATAATTCTCCGGCTGACAGAAAATAATGGCAGAAACTACCCGGCATCTGAAGCAGATTCAGAGTTGCAACTGAGAGAGTGAATGATAAACCAACGATAAACCGGATTTTCCGGAAATGAAATTATTAAAAAAAGATATTCAGATGGCCATCTCCTGGCCGCCTTCAAATGCTGATTTAATCTGTGCCTGAAGCTGTTCAAACTTTGTCTGAAGGGCCTTCTCCTGCTTCTCAAGTGATTTTACCCTCAGTTCCAGAGTTTCAACCTTGTCAGCAAGATCCTCAGTTACTTTGGGCTTATCCTTCTGCATCATAACAGAGCCTACCATAACAAAGACTTCCGCATCATCGGAGACAGTCTTAAGTTCCTCTTCAGCTTTCTTTGCTTCCTTTACAGACATCTCATAGTTCATCTTCTGCTGCATGATTGTCTGGAGCTGCTGCTGCACCTGCTGGAGCATTGCAATCTGATTCTGCATCTTTGGTGAAATATTATTCATGAATCAATTACCTCTTTCATCTCGTTCGCAATATTAATTAGTCTCAGCCATGTATTAAGAGCCGCTCTCATAGCGTGTATATCCCTTGCAGAGACCCTCAGAAGTATTTCCGTATCACTACCAAGAATAACCTCTGAAAAAGATCTCCCGGACTCGCCATCCGCTTCAGGCAGGAGAGATTCATAGATCAGACCTGCATCAGAAGTCTGAAAAGAGAATACCGCCTCATGAACTATCTCTGATTTTAAGGACATATTTCCTCCTCTGCGGACCGTCAAAAATCAGCCCGGACTCTGTGCAGTCAGAGATCACAACATTCATGTGCGGACTCAGAATCTCATACAGGGCACGATTACCTGTCCGGATTCCATAAACAAGCTCCCCTTCCCTCACCTCTTTACTGATAGATGAGAAAAAGATCTCTGCTTTCAGTTCAGAATCCGAATAAAAATTTATTGAAAAATTTCGTCCTGATCCTGACACAATCAAAACGTCTTCATCAATTGAAATTATATCGCCAATTCCTGACTTCCCTCTCGGAGTATAATGACATCCGAGAGAGAAGGCAAGATCCTTTGAAAAAGTCCTGATACCCGGATTTGGTTTCCGGGAGGTAGTAACTTCCATTATCTGGCTTTTATTTTCTTTATTGCTGCACCGCGCTCCTTAAAGAGAATGCGGTGACCACAGTAGGGACATCTGACATTAACGTCGATCTCAACCTTCTGCTTGCATCTGGCGCACTTATATCCGGCCATGTAATATCAGCACCTTTATTCCTTAATCAGTGAGCGCTCAATTGTACGGAGTGCCACTTTAAGGTTAGGTGTCTGCGGAGCATATGCACCGCCTGCGAATTTGTTTCCGCACTTGCGGCATTCCCAGATACCTGTTCCTTTGCGCTTTACTGCAATGGTTTCGCATTTCGGGCAGACATGCTTTGCCTTTGAGATCTTCTCAATCTGGTTGACACGCTTTCTGATGAAACGGCCGTACCTTGGTCCAAATCTACCTGCACTACCACTGATTCTTCCTTTTGCTCTTTGTTTTCCTGCTTTAGCCATATTTACAATTCCCTGAAATTTTGGTCTGTATATATTACTCTTTCAACCTTATTAATACTGACATTATCGGTTTCAGACCTGGTCAAGGATCTTAACCTCACCATCGCCCTTTGTCAGCCGGTTAATCATATTATAGAACTCTTCCTGAATTCCTGCCGGAATCGTGCATACGCATACCCACGATCCGTCATTCTGCCACTCATCCCTCTCAACCGTTGTGGATGAGGAGATCTCACCATACGCTTTGGGCGCATAATCGGCAGGGACTTTTACAGCAAACTTAATCTCTGCAAATTTAATCGGAAGAATTGGCCTTAAGGCCTTGACAACACTCTTCACCTGTTCATCGAGATGCTTAAAGGGGTCAACTGAAATTCTTACCTCCTCCATAGCCATCTCAATTCTTTTGGGTGGATGCGGAAGCTTATTCTGAGGATTTATTGCATTGCGTGAGATGAAAGTGATGATCTGCCTTCTCTTATCCTCGACCATCTGCTTTCTCTGCTCTGCTGTAAGGTGGATCTCACCTTTCTGAATGATCCTTCTTGCAACAGTTTCAAAATCTGTAGAATCAAAGACCTTCTTAAGATTATCTTCAGAGGCTTTCTCCGCCTTTGACGAATTTTCAAAGATAAAAAGGGCAGCAACTGCATCCTCAATATCAATATCATTTCCGTGCCGGATATCTGCCACAAGGTCAGGATCAACAAGGATTTCAAACTTCTCACCATAGCTCTCAAGCCTGGCCACAACTGCTTTATCAAGAGGGATCATATCATCACTACTCCTTAAATCACTCCTCAGCTTCTTCTTCAGAAGATGCTATAGATGCCTCAAATTCATCAACATAAATTTTTACATCTTCCTTGGCCATCTTCTCAAAGAGCTGATTTTCAAGCCTTACAACACCGATCTCAACATTATTGACATCAAAACGGCCCTCGGTTGCGGCATGAAGCGCCTTAAGGCCCATAGGAATTGCATTCTCAATAGTCATTGACTCATCATAGTCATCTTCAAAGACCTTCATCACTGCCGGACGTCCGGTTCCGATTGCCGTTGCCTTGTACTCAAGGAGAGTGCCTGAAGGATCAGTCTCAAAAAGCCTTGGAGTGTCCTCACTGATGCCTGCAATAAGAAGCGCAGTACCATACGGCCTTGCGCCGCCGTACTGTGTAAGTGTCTGCATATGATCGCAGAGCTTCTTTGACAGGGTCTCAATGTCAATGGATTCGTTATATGTCACACGGTTGATCTGTGATTCAACTCTTGCCCTGTCAACAAGCGCCCTTGCATCGCCGACAAGTCCCGATGAAGCAACCGCAATATGCTCATCTATCATGAAAATCTTCTCAATTGAAGACTGTTCAAGAAGTTTTGAGCTTATTCTCTTGTCAACAATAAGTACGATTCCGTCCGAGCATTTGACACCCACAGCAGTCGTTCCTCTCTTAACTGCCTCACGTGCATATTCTACCTGATATAACCTTCCGTCAGGGCTGAAAACAGTAATTGCCCTGTCATATCCACCCATCTGAGCATTCATTGGCTGCATAATATCTCCTCAATATCTTCTCTTGTAAAATACAATATCTTCTGGTGTTTAATTCCTTTTTGATGTAAATCAACCTTTTCCTGTGAACGGAAAGAATATCCGTACTCCTCACCGCCGACTGTAACATCACCCTCTTTTCCCGGAGGAAGAGACACAGGTATCTTTCTCTTAAGGGCAGCAATCGTTCCGGAGACAAAAACAGGTCTTAATGCAAAGGCTCCGCCCGAATCTCCGGTGACGAACGACAGTGCAGTCTCAAGCTTTATTTCCATCCCTCTGCGGCATTTTACAATAATATAGCTACCTTCAGAAGAGACAACCGACATATTGATCTCCGCAGCCCCAACGTCCCCGAAGAGTCCCGCCAGAGTCTCCTGGAGGAGATAATAGACGGCTTTGCCATCCGGAATTATGCCATGGGGCACAACTCTTGCAAGAATATATCTCTTCTTCTCCCTCATAGTCGGAGGAACAGGTTTCATACTGAGATCACCTCTACATTCTCCGGCGGATTTAAAATCCGTTCAATGGACGTAAGGGACCGCCTCACCTCATCCGGAGACATCCCAAAGAGTGAACAGATATTCTCCACTTCCCGGATACCTTTCATCTCCGGATATGACCGTGCACCGGAGGAGATCGTCAGCATAAAGCCGTACTTCCGTGAAAATTTCAGAATATCTCCATACACAGTCAGTGCCTTCTGCCTCAGGTACCCGGATTTGCTGATTATTGCAGAGAGATCAATATCCATCGCCACTCCCTTATCAGCAGCATATCTTGCAGATACATCATCAAAAGCTCTCCTGTCGCATCTCTCAATTCCTTTTAAAATATTGACCTTTCCGGATGAGATAACTGACCGGTTAAAAGAGGCATCACCGGCATATGCGGCAATGACATCAGAACCCCTGCACTCCTTCTTCAGGATTTTCCGGAAGTCGTTAAACCCGGAAGAATGGATAAGACAGCCTTTCAGAACAGATACGCCATAATACTCACCGGAAGTCTCACAGCCAATACAGACCACACGCCCGTACCCAAGATAACGGGCCTCAAGCGCCAGCCTGCGAATGGTTGTGTCTCCGGAAGGGTACGGATATACGCAGGCGTCGGAATATAACATACAATAAGAGATCCTTAAAAAAAGAAAAAATTATTTCCCTTTGTTCTCATTGGAACGGATACTTGGTCGGGTCTTTTCAGTTCCCTTGCCTCTTTTACCCATTCCACGTCCCTTAACACCGGCACTGGTCAGACCACGCTCAGCACGTCCCCTGTGGACAGAATCTGCCATCCATGAGAGATGTGAGTCGTTTTTGATTGCCGGGTGATGTCCGTCAACAAGAATGACTTCATACCACTTTGCTCTTCCGTCCTGACCTACCCAGTAGGAGTTGAGAACTTCCATGTTGACATACCGGACTGATGCACGCTCTTCAGCAATTCTCTGAATGCTCTTTCCGGCAGTGCGGCGGCGCATACCCATACGGTTACTGCGTCTTCCGCGGATGTAACGTGGAACTCTGCGGCCACCACGGCGTACCTTTACACGGACCACAATGATACCCTGCTTTGCACGGTATCCGAGTGTGCGTGCACGGTCAATCCTGGTTGGGCGGTTAATACGAACGATGCTGCCTTCTCTGCGCCAGTCCTGCATCCTGTGCCAGAGAAGATCTTTAACTTCCGATTTGTCCGGACGCTTCCATGCGTCACGAACGTATGAATACATAGATTTTGACATTTGTCATCACCTTGAAGGTTCAGCCCATTATAATGGGCCACATCCCTTTCTCCTGATGGGACTAATCCAACAGTTCTTTACAAGTTTGTCCGGGACAGTATTAAAGTGATGGGCAGATTGCTGTATCAGAAATAGGTTTCTGCCTGAAAAAGAGAATAATATCAGATGAGACATCATCAGATCTGAAGATATTCTCCGGGCAGCCTATCCCTTAATTTTCTCAATTACGTGAACATCCTCAATTCCGGTTTCAGGATACTGGCCGTTTTCGTCTTTCTCGGCCGACTTTACCATATCCCACACCGTGAGGAGCGCAACCGAAACTCCGGTGAGCGCTTCCATCTCAATGCCCGTACTCCCAAAAGTCTTTGCAGTGCACTTCGCCTCAATACAGTTCTCCTCACCAAATTCAAAGTCAATTGAGACTGAACTTACAGGAATCGGGTGGCACATAGGAATAAGTGTTGAGGTATGCTTGGCCGCCATAATACCGGCAACCCTTGCTGTGGAAAGGACATTGCCCTTGATAACAGCGCCGTTCTTTATCGCATCAAGCGTTTCAGGACGGAGGTAGATCCTGCCGCCGGCTGTAGCCTGCCTTGATACGTCCTTCTTCTCTGATATATCGACCATGCTTGCACGATCGTTTTCTATGTGTGTAAATTCAGGCATAGTTTAAATCTCCATATTCATTATTTCCGGTATTTTATCAATAATATCCGATGCTAAAAGTCCGTTTTGATATAGTCCGGCCACTACCTCACCCGCCATTCCGTTAATCCACGCCGAAACAGATGCCGCGTCAAAGGCATCCATACGGCTGAAGAGAGCGCCTGTAAGCCCGGCAAGCACGTCACCCGTGCCGCCCTTTGTCATAGCCGGAGAGCCGGTCCGGCTGAAACGGACAGAATCGCCGTCAGAGATGACATCAGTCGCGCCCTTTAGAAGGACTGTAAGTCTGCCCTTTGCACCTCCGGCAAAATCCCGGACTGAAACTGCCCTGGAATAGAGGTCCTGCGGAGGGATATGACCGGAAATCCGCTGAAATTCACCGGCATGGGGCGTTATTATGGTATCTGCGCCCAGAGGCAGCGGGAGATGTAAGGCATCGGCATCAAAGACAACTTTTCTGAAGTACGGCGCAATCTCCCGGATTATATCGTGGCTCTTATCACCAAGCCCACAGCCGCAGATAACGCAGTCCGATTTTTCACCAAGGGAGATCAGTTCTTCGGTATGCTCCCCTGAAATTACCCCGCCGCCCAACGGCCTGACAATGAGATCAGGATACTGCATCATGCAGGGGCTTGCGACACGGACAATGTCAGCCCCGCCCCTCAGAGCAGATAGCGCCGCAAGGTACGGCGCACCCTGGTACGGCCCGCCGCCGATCACCAGCACATTCCCGCCTGCACCTTTATGTGCACTGCTCTTCTTCGCAGGAATCAGAGTCAGATCACCAGGACCTGTGAATATTTCGGCATCAAGCGGGATGCCTATATTTACACATTCTGATTCAGCGCTTTTGGGCAGGTGAAACCCGATTATCCGGTCAGCATTAAACCCTTCAGTCGGAACATCGGCAGAGATATTAACTGCACCCACCGAATCCGCCAGCCTGACCATTGATAGATAAGGCTCACTAAGGCCCTTTCTCGCACCTGTACCAAGTATTGCATCGACAATAACATCGGCTTTTGCAAAGAGAGACTCAGCCGGGATCAGATCTCCGGGGCATCTGATCCTGTGAACAGACACACCACAGTATGCGAGCGCCTTTAAGTTGGCCTCTGCATCCGGAGTCATATTTCCGGAACTGTAATACAGCAGATCTACATCGCAGAGATGCTGGAGATATCGTGCGGCCACAAAACCATCCCCCCCATTATTCCCGCTGCCGCAGAGGATCAGCACTTTTTCGGGATCGTATTCCATAACAACCCCGGCAAGGCTCTTTCCGGCACTCTCCATAAGAGAGAGACCAGGCACACCAAGTGCCATGGCATTTTTATCAACCGCCCTCATTCTTCCGGGGGAGACTACCCCGATCCGTCTGAACTCCCTTAAACTGCCGCACAGTCCTTCAGAATTACTTATATCAGTCATATTTACTCCGGATTTATTCCTATACACCACATTAACCACCCCAAAGCTGCATTAACAGAATTCAAGGAGATTATGATGATAAACACCATAAAATCAGATCATCAGCCCCCGTTCTCAGGGCCTTTTTTTACTGCATCACAACCATTTTTCCGGCATCCGGATCAACTATTATACAATGGGTCTATACAGGGATGCACAGGAAGCGGCAGAAAAAATAAAAGAGGCGGAATCAGCCACAATAATATCACATATAGACGCTGACGGCATTGCAAGCGAGGCAGTGATGCGCCAGGCGATATCACGCGAGGCGATTGATGTAAAATCAGTCTTTGTAAGGCAGCTTGAACCACTTACCATGAAGCATGTGCCTGAAGACGACAGCCTGAAGGTATTCATCGATCTCGGCGCAGGCCAGCAGAACCTCCTTGAAGAGAGGGGGCTGTCTGAAGATGAAGTGATAATCATTGACCACCACATATCACAGGATGTGGACACGTCATATTTCCAGGTGAACGGCTTAAATTACGGCTATGAAAAGCTCTCAGCCGCAGGACTGGGTTACTTCGTTGCAAAGAAGATGGACGACAACAATACTGACCTTGCAAAGATTGCAGTAGTCGGCAATGTCGGCGATATGATGGCAAGGGAACACTGCGGACTCATAGGCCCTGCAAGGGACATTGTCGAAGACGGAGTGATGCGTGGCAATATAATTGTCAAAGAAAATGAGCTTAACTGCTATGGAATATCCACAAGACCGCTTCACTTCTGCCTCTCATACTCAGATGACCCCTATATTCCGGGCATAACCAACAATGCACGTGAGGCTGAAAACCTGCTCAGGTACGATGCCGGCATTGATATTAAAAAGAGAAACGGAAAATGGGTAGTCTGGGAGGATTTAAATCCGGAAGAGAAGAGAAGTATCATTTCAAGGCTTGCACTGAGACTGTATGATGCCGGTGAACCGACAGACAGGCTGATGGCTGAGCATTACATATTCCCTGACGAGTTCAGATATTCTCCGCTCAGAAACGCCTCGGAGTTTGCCACCATGCTCAACGCATGCGGAAGGTGGGTAAAGCCAAAGACCGGCAGTGCAGTATGCTGCGGTGACCGGGGGGAGGCATACAGGGAGAGCGAGTACATGCTCAGACACCACAGAAAGATCATCCGCGAGATGATGGAGTATATCATCGACAACGGAGTCACCGAACTCTCACACCTCCAGTACCTCCATGTAGGGGACAAATTTCCGGATACGATTGTCGGCATAGGTGCGGGAATGGCCCTCTCAAAACTAAACTGGCGGCTTCCGATAATGATTCTATGCTACCTCAGGGACGAAAATGAGGACGGCAAGGATTACGACGATGTCGTAAAGGTATCCATGCGCACCAATGACAGAATGGTGAGGGAAGGAGTCGATCTTCAGGCCGCACTTCAGATCGCATCAGAAGAAGTCGGCGGCGGAGGCGGAGGGCATAAAATAGCTGCCGGCGCATATATACCAAGAAGTGCAGAAGGGGAATTTGCAGAAAATGTCAATAGAATCCTCAGAGAACAGTCATCTTAGAAGGGCAAGGGCAATCGCCTCCTTCCAGTTTGGACGGGGCGCAGGAGAAGCGCTTTTTCCTGATGAATGCACATTTAAGCTTTCATCAACGAAGAGAATACGCTACATAATGCTGAATAAAGAGAGACTTGCCACAGTCAGGGCCGGAGACGGAAGACTGACTCTAAGCAGGGAAGGGGCAAAGAGGATGTACAGCTTTCTCGATGCTCCTTCCTACAGAGTAACTGTCCTCACTGAAATTGAGGAGTTCATCATTAAAGGCAAAAATGCAATGGCAAAGCATGTGACATCTGCCGATCCCGGCATACGGTCCGGAGATGAAGTGCTCGTCTGCAATGAGGAAGGTGAATTCCTCGGAACAGGAAGCGCAATACTCTGCGGAAAAGAGATGGCTGCATTCAACTACGGCGTTGCCGTACAGATAAGAAAAGGAAGCTGATTATTATGATTCCAGGTGTAAATCCAAGACAGATGAAGGCAATGATGAAGAAACTCGGCATGAAATCCGAAGATATTGAGGATGTCGAGAAGGTTGTCATTTATACAAAATCAGGCAATTACGTCTTTGACAATGCTGAGATCGTTGCAACCACCATGCAGGGCATGACAACATACCAGATCAATGGCAATCCAAGATTTGAAGAGGGCGAGGTTGAGATTCCACAGGAAGACATCACACTTGTGAGCGAACAGGCACAGGTCGGCAAAGACGAAGCTAAAGAGGCCCTAAAGGCATCAGGCGGCGACATCGCCGAGGCAATAATCAAACTCTCAGAATAAACGCCGATATTACATTAAATGATAGAAGAAAATGACCGCATACTTCTCTGCGGAAAGAAGAGAGAGTACTTTGTCACCGCAGGAGAGGGCAGGTTTTCAACAGACAAGGGAATTCTGGAACTTACCGAACTTGTTGGTAAGAAAGCCGGAGATGAAATAACAACACATCTCGGCGATCCCTTCAGGATCAAGATTCCACGCCCGACTGACTTTTTTTCATATGCAAAACGGACAGGTGCTCCGATGCTTCCAAAGGATATCGGGCTTGTCATCGCATATACGGGAATGAACCATAAGGATCGGGTGCTTGATGCAGGCACAGGCAGTGCCATTGCAGCCATCTACTTTGGCGGCATTGCAGAGAGCGTTGTTACATGGGAACAGAGGGAGGAGTTTGCCTCTGTATGCCAAAAGAACATCAGCGATGCAGGACTTTGCAATGTTGAAGTCAAAACCGGAGATGTGCTTGAGGAGAAGGGAGTTTTTGACATAGTTCATCATGACCTCACCATCACCCCGGAGCATATTGTCCATGCCCATGAATGTTTAAAACCGGGCGGTTACCTTGCGGCATATACGCCGTTTCTTGAGCATACATTCACTGTGATGGATACAGCAGAAGGTCTCTTCTCTGAAGTCATATGCCATGAGACAATAGGGCGCGAACTTACACGGACAAAGAGAGGCACAAGGCCGTCAACGCGGGTCTGCCATTCCGGCTACATCACAGTCTGCCGGAAGTAAATTTACTTTTTTTAAGCGATTTAAAGAACTGTTCCGGCATTACCTGATAAAATGCCCTGGAATATCTGCGGGTTATTTTGGCATTGCCAATCCCGGAGGTCTCCGGATATGCCGGTGTGATTGAGAACAATATTTACCCGATGGGGTTGTACGAATAACTGAAAGGCGCATGCATCATATTATCTCAATTAAGGATTTTGGAAGAGAGGATATAGACTCTCTTCTGGACAAAGCGGAAGAGATTCATAAAAAAGGGAGCTATAAAAGAACCCTTGACGGAAAAATTGCCGCAATGCTGTTTTTTGAACCGAGTACAAGAACAAGAATGTCCTTTACGTCAGCGTTAAACCGCCTTGGCGGGGTTGCAATAACGGTTGACAGCGTTGAGGGCAGTTCGATCTCAAAGGGGGAGACGCTCTCAGATACAATCAGGGTCGTCAGCAGTTATGTGGACGTGATAATTCTTCGGCATCCAAAGGAGGGGGCGGCAAGGATGGCATCTGAGTTCTCATCCGTTCCTGTCATCAATGCAGGTGACGGAGCAGGGCAGCATCCCTCACAGACTCTTCTGGATCTCTACACCATAAGGGAGAATATGCCGCTTGACGGCATTGATGTCGGCCTGCTCGGCGACTTAAGGTACGGGCGAACGGCCCATTCCCTCGCATGTGCTCTTACAAACTATGAGGCTGTCCTGCATACAATAGCACCGCCGGGACTTGAGATGCCTGAAAGCCTGATGAACGACCTGAGAGAGAAGGGACTTGAGATCATTGAGCACGAGAGCCTTGAATCTGCTGTTAAGGAGCTTGATGTACTCTATGCCACACGAATACAGCGTGAGAGATTCCCCGATTCGGCAAGTTTTTCAAGCATTGCAAATTCATACCGGATCACTCCGGAAATTCTTGAAGGTGTGAGGGAGAATCTCATACTTATGCACCCTCTTCCCCGTGCAGGAGAGATTGATCCTGCGGTTGACAACCTGCCCTATGCGAAATATTTCAGGCAGGCTGAGAACGGAATTCCGGTCAGGATGGCCATGCTTGAGGAGACGATATTATGATCGGGAAAATACCTGAAGAGGGCCTTATGATACGCCCAATCCGTGACGGGACTGTCATCGATCATATCCCTCCCGGAGAGGCCTTCCATGTCTTACGGATTCTTGGTATAACCGGCACAACATCTGAGTGCCTCTCTGTTGCGACCAATGTGGAGAGCAAGGTTTCGGGCTGCAAGGATATAGTCAAGATCTCAAACCGGGAACTTAAGAAAGAAGAGGTTGACAGGATAGCCCTTATTGCGCCAAAAGCCACGATAAATATTATAAGGAATTTCAGGGTTGCTGACAAACTCAGTGTGCATATTCCAAAGAGGCTTACCGGCGTTATAAAATGCCCGAATCCCGGATGTATATCAAATTCGGACGAACCAATACCAAGCAAATTTAAGGTTGAGAACGGAACTCTCAGATGCCACTACTGTGACAATGTGATTACAAGGGATATTGTCAGTTATATTATATAACACTTGAAATTATAGTCAAATAACAGGGTGGGATTGCACCCACCCCGTCTTCCAAAAACGCACCGTGCAAATTTCACAGAAGTTCACTCACGCATGCCTACACCTGTTGATGGGGGCACATCTTTCGTTGCCTTTGCAATCCGGACCTGTAGCCGATTAACAGTAAATCTTATTTTTTCCCAGTCAATATAGTTCCGTTGCCGGGCTAATTCCCTGTCAGCATGCTTCTCGCAAAAATGTTTGCTACTTGCTTAAACTAAGACCAATAGAAATTCATCAGATAAACTATTCCAAAACTTTTATCGATTCTGACATATCCATATGATAATATGTCATCTAAAACTGTAAGCCTCTCAGAAGAAGCATATGGGAGATTGAATAAATGGAAAAAAACTGATGATGAGAGCTATTCAAGTGTTATTTTACGATTGATTCCAAAAGTCAGAACATCAGAAGAATTCCGTAAAGCTCTGGACAAAATAGGTTCAATCTCCGATGAAGACGCTGATATAATGGCAAGGAGCGTTGAAGAGGATTAAATGATCATCCTTGACAGTACTTTTTTAATTGATTTGATCAGAAGCCAAAACAGTGTTAAGCATAAAAGGGCTATGGCATTCCTTGATGAAATTCTAAATGGGGATAAAACTGTAAGTACTACATTCATAAATGTCTATGAGCTGTATAAGGGCGCCTATAAAACAAGAAATATTAGGGATTCTATAAACAAAATAAATGAAATATTAAGGATTATTGTTGTACTTGATCATTCTGATGATTACTATGTCAGATTTGGAGAACTTTCTGCGGAACTTGAAAAAAGAGGAACACCAATTGGGAAATATGATGAAATTGTAGCTGCCATTGTTCTCCAGCACGGAGCAAAAATTGTTACCAATAACACGAAAGACTTTGCAAGAGCAATCCCACATTCTGAAATAATTAACCATTAACTCCTGCATTATTTCACCATAGGACATATCATCCGGAATTAAACCTTTTCTCTTTAAAGTATGGGGTTATAATCTGCTTTAAATGGAGACTCAGGACGGGATAACAGGCACCCGCCCAATTTAAATAAATTACAAACACTTTCTAATTTATGTTAGAAGATTTTCCAGAAAAGTTAAAATCATTTATTCTAAGCCCGACTGAGGCATTCAGAAATATCAAAAACGGGGATGTCGGAGATGCTCTCGTCTATTATGTAGTACTGCTTGTAATATACTCGGTTTTATCCGGAATTGTAAACTACTTCAGAATCGATCCAATAATGAAAGTGCTCTACTCAAGTGTCCCTGCCGGAACAGTGGCCATCTTTGACATAATGAACATCATCTACGGAATTGTCGGAGGAATAGTAGGATTTTTCATAATAGGTCTTGTACTGCACCTGTTCGTCCTCATCGTTGGCGGAAAGATGGGTCTTGAGCAGACATTCAAATCCGTAGCATACGCCTCAACACCGGGATTTTTACTCGGATGGATCCCTGTAATCGGAATACTGTTCGCATTCTACGGAATAATTGTCCAGATTATCGGTATCAGGGAGCTTCAGGAAGTCTCAACCGGAAGAGCAACCGTTGCGGTAATGATTCCGCTGATAATACTCTTCGGACTGATCATACTTGCAGTTCTCTTCTTTGTCTTCGCAGTTGTAGCTGCAACAGGCATAGCAGCATAAAGGTAAAAGAGCAAAATATCTGGATTGTTCTCCACAGAACAGATCTATTTTTTATTTACAAGGTGCCCTTTATTGTCAATCTCGCCGTTCCATATCCTTGTGCTTGAGATCCACCTGCCGTCGTCAGCCAGCACACAGGTGATCTGGTGAATGTCCACCTTCTTCTGACCCTTCTCCTTTCTGATCTGATTGATCTCCATTCCGGTCTTAAAGGTCTCCTCACTGACAACAAGGGCATCAAAGTCAGAGACAAGGGCCGAACCAAACCTGTCATTTAAGACCTCAACCTCATACCGGCTCCTGTAACCGGCAGAGTCCAGAAACTCCGTAAGTTCAGACTTCCTCACCTCAAACGGCCTTATTGGATGCGTCTTTCTGTTTGCAAAACCATCAGCCGTAAGTCCGACTGTCACAGAACCGTTCTCTCCGGCGATCTCAAAAGATCTACTCAGCAGTTTCTTATGACCATCGTGAAGGGGATCAAAAGTTCCCCCTACCATAACCTTCATTGAACCATAAGGTCAACTTATACACTATTATGAGTAGTGATACTCCGAAAAACTCTGCTGAATTTGTGGCAAAAAATGCTACAATTGTAGGAGATGTCAACTCCGGCGCAGAATATCCCAAATCTCCGGATTCATTTTAGACACGCAATCAGATGAATCCCGGAGGACAAAGAAAATCCACCTTATTTAAATAAAATACAGGCACTTTCCTTTTATGCATGAAGATTTTCCGGCAAAACTCAGGTCATTCATCCTCAGACCTGCAGAAGCATTCAAAAATGTAAAAGACGGAAATTTTAGAGATGCCTTTCTCTACTATATCATATTAATTGTGATATACTCGGTTTTATCCGGAATTATAAACTACTTCAGACTGGATCCTGTAAGGGAGTCACTCAACCCAGCATTACCTGTCGAAACTGTAACATATTTTGACATATTAAGCATCTTCTATGGAATTGTCGGTTGGATTGTTTTATTCTTCTTAATAGGTATCATACTACACCCCCTCATCTTAATTGTAGGCGGAAGAAAAGGTATTGAACAGACATTTAAATCTATTGCATATGCCTCAACACCGGGATTTTTACTTGGATGGATACCTGTAATTGGAATATTTTTTGCTTTCTACGGAATTTTCGTCCAGATAATCGGCATCAGCGAACTTCATGAAATTTCCACAAAAAAAGCAGCATTCGCAGCAATACTGCTAATTACCCTGATAACCGGACTTACAATAATTATAGGTTTTTTTCTTTTATTTGCATTTCTAACAGCGTTTTGATAAAAATCAGGCCATCATCCCACAAAAATATTAATTTTTAATTATCATCGTGAAGGGGATCAAAAGTTCCCCCTACCATAACCTTCATTGAACCATAAGGTCAACTTATACACTATTATGAGTAGTGATACTCCGAAAAACTCTGCTGAATTTGTGGCAGGCAATGCCACAATTGTAGGAGATGTCACCCTTGGGGAGAATACCGGAATATGGTTCGGCGCAGTTCTCAGGGCAGACAGTGATTCAATAACAGTCGGTGACGGTTCAAACATACAGGACAACTGCGTGGTCCATGTATCAGATAAACACCCCGTAATAATAGGAAGAAACGTCACAATAGGCCACGGCGCAATAGTGCACGGCTGCACGATTAATGACAGGGTACTTGTCGGAATGGGGGCAGTAATCCTAAACGGTGCAGAAATAGGTGAAGATACAATAATAGGCGCAGGTGCGGTTATAACCGAGAACAAAATAATCCCTCCCGGATCACTTGTGATGGGAGTCCCCGGAAAAGTGATAAAAGAGCTGACTGAAGAGCAAAAGGCAGGCATTGTCAGAAATGCAGAGGTGTACATCGCCCTTGCAGAGAGGTACGCCAATGAATGAAGTTGCTGTAATAGGCGCAGGCGTTGCCGGCATTCAGGCAGCCCTTGACCTTGCAAACCACGGCATAACGGTCCACCTCATAGAGCGTGAGCCTACAATCGGCGGCCACATGGCACAGCTTGACAAGACATTTCCGACAAATGACTGCTCCATGTGCATACTCTCACCAAAGATGGTGGATGCAGAGAGAAATGAGAATATCATCCTGCATACCATGACCGAGGTCGATTACCTCGATGGTGAAGCAGGTAATTTCACCCTCACCCTGATAAGACAGCCGCGTTACATAGACCCTGTAAAATGCACAGGATGCGGCGACTGTATAGAGGCATGTCCTGTTGAGGTTTACAACCGCTATGATGCAGGACTTGGTGTCAGAAAGGCCATCTATAAACCACATTCACAGGCAGTCCCGAATATCGTAGTCAGGGACGCTGAACACTGCATAGAATGCGGCATGTGCTATGATGTATGCGGCCCGGAAGCTGTCCTTCACACAGATGAGGACAAACGTGAGGAGTTCACCATCAATGTATCTGCCATCGTTGTCGCAACCGGATTTGAGACCTTCAATCCCATCGAAAAGGGATCACTCAGGTACCTAAAAATTCCGGATGTGATCACAAGCCTTGAATTTGAGAGGATGATCTGCGCAAGCGGGCCGACATGCGGAAAGCTTAAGAAACTCTCAGACGGAAAAACACCCAAATCCATAGTATTCATTCAGTGTGTGGGATCGAGGGACATACCACTGAGAAGGCCATACTGTTCATGTGTCTGCTGCATGTATGCCATAAAGAATGCAATTCTTCTGAAAGAGAAGGACCGTTCACTTGACATCAAAATGCTCTACATGGACATCAGAGCCTACGGCAAAGGGTATGAAGAGTATTATGAACGGGCAAAGGAACTTGGCATAGAGTTCATACGCGGAATTCCGGGTGAGATAATCGACGACCCAAAAGGTGAGATCACAATTCCGGTTGAGAATACCGAAACCGGGGAGATCCTAAACCTAAATCCTGACCTTGCAATACTTTCAGTCGGAATGCAGCCTGCAAAGGGTGCAGAGAGGCTTGCAGACATTCTCGGCCTGAAGAAAGACGAGAGCGGATTCTTTGCATCTCCCGATCTAAAGTTAAATCCGGTGACATCAAACAGACCTGGCATATACATAGCCGGCACAGCCCTCTCACCAAAAGATATACCTGACAGCGTCATGCAGGGCGAAGCCGCCGCAATGAAGGCATTCATAGATGCCATAAAGGCATAATTTTTTTGATTATTTATGACAGAGAGAACAATATTCTGGGATTATGAGAGCAAAAGCATCTCCCTTATAGATCAGACACTACTTCCGGCAGAATACAGAATAAAATCATGCAGCACGGTTGAGGAGCTTGCAGAAGCGATAAGAAGACTTGAGGTGAGAGGTGCACCGGCTCTTGGTGTTGCCGGCGGGCTTGGCATAGCCCTCTCAGCAGCGATATCAGAGAGCAGCGATGCCTCCGGAATTATAGCAGATCTCAGACGGGACGCTCTGATACTGAAAGCCACAAGGCCGACAGCAGTAAACCTTGCATGGGGCATTGAGAGAGTGCTTAAGGCAGCAGAAGCATGCAGTACCCCTGAAGAGATACAGAAAGCCGCACTTAGCGAAGCAGAGGCAGTCGGTGATGAAGACGCTGCCATGTGCAGAGAGATAGGAAAAAACGGTGCAGAACTTCTCCCGGATAAATGCACTGTGCTCACACACTGCAATGCCGGAGCACTGGCATGCTCAGAATGGGGAACGGCTCTTGGAGTGATAAGATCAGCCTGCAAAGCCGGAAAGGAAGTATCAGTCATATCATGTGAGACAAGGCCCTTAAACCAGGGTTCACGCCTGACAGCCTTTGAACTCTCAAGGGACAACATTCCGGTAAAGACAATCACAGACTCATCAGCAGCAATGCTTATGAGAAAGGGCGTGATTGATGCAGTAATCGTTGGTGCTGACCGGATAACCGATGACGCAGTCTTCAACAAGATAGGCACATACATGCATGCAGTCTGTGCAAAGCACCACAATATCCCGTTCTACGTTGCCGCACCGTACTCAACATTTGACTCAGAACTCTCAGAAGCTGATGTTGAGATAGAACTGAGGGCAAGGGATGAACTTGCATTCTGCGGCGATAAGATGCTCATGCCCGATGGTGTTGAAGCATTAAACTACGCTTTTGATCCTACACCGATGAATCTTATTACAGCAGTCATTACTGAAAAGGGAGTATTAAAACCGCCTTTTGAGAGAACTGACCTCCTGCCCGGACGAAGAGATATTTAAACCAATAAATACCAGTTTTTTGTAAATATGTTATCCGACATTTCAATATGGCAGAATCTGATGATAATGATAGGTGAGGCCACAATCATAATAATTGTCGGAATGTTCTTCCTCTCGTTCCTTGTTGTGGGAATCTCATTTTATTCAATAAAGAACGAGCAGTTTTATTTTCCCACTATCCTAAAACCCGGACTTGTGATGACAGAAGGATTTGCAAAAGGAATATGCAGATTTTTCGGGCTTGACGACCAGGAGCTTGTCACTTTCTTCATAAGACTTCATAATAAGATGAATACAGTGCCCTTCTCCAAAATTCCGTTTGAGAAGAGAGCAATATTTCTACCCCAGTGCCTGAGAAATGCACAGTGCCCTGCTCACTTAACACCCGAAGGGCTTGTCTGCCGGAGATGTGGCAGGTGCGAAATAGGGGCACATATGGACGAACTGGAAAACCTGGGCTATAGAGTATGGATTGCTCCGGGATCAACCCTTATAAAGAGAATGGTCAAAAAATACAGGCCAGAGGGAATAATCGGTGTAGGATGCCTCATGGAGGTCAAAGAGGGGCTTGAACTTACCGATAAAATGACAATTGTCGGCATGGGTGTATTAACTGCAACAGACGGGTGTGTTGAGACAACCATGAACTGGAATGACCTGCTTGAAGTTGCTCTTCTCAGTAGTCAGGAGTAATCTCTTCCGGAAAATCATTATTGGCAATGGCATCAGCCCTCAGCACCTTTACCTGCCTGCCGAATAATTTTCCGGATTTAACCTTCCCATAGACAAAGAGGGTGCCGTCGCATTTTACATCCCCCACCTCAATTCCGGGCCTTAAAATCACATCGCCGCCCGCATATATTGAGGATAGTTTAGCCCTGTCACATACTGTAATACTGCCGGAGACATTGACAGGGCCTTTTATCTCGGTGCCAGGGCCGATTACAGCATCACGACAGGTTATACGTGAGCCTACGCTTGAATTAGAGCCAAGCTCAAGCCTTCCGTCCACAACAAGCTTCCCCCAGAAATGGGTGCAGGGCGGGACAATAAAATCGCCGTCTATCTTAACATTGCCCTCAAAATATGCCCCTTTTGGTGCAATGTAAGTATTTCCGTCCCGGTAAATCTTCATTGATTAAAATGGTTTTTCAATTTGTATTAATATTACCCTATCAGGAGGGCAGATATGATGAAAATCACCACTGCAAGAAACATTCCGCTCTTTAAAATCCCGGTTGCGCCAGATCTTTTTAAAGCGCCGGAGTCATCCCCTGACATAACACCCTTAACTGCGCCGGCCATTATCACAGCATCGGCAACTATGATCATGGCAATATAACAGACACCCCACCACCTGAAAACCGGCATCAGACTGACTATAACTGCAATAAGAGCGAAGATGAAAGCCAGAACTGACGACCTGTAAATTCCGGTGTACATCGGAAGTGTCTTCACACCACCAGCCCTGTCACCCTCGACATCCTCAGCATCCTTAAATATCTCTCTTGAAAGAATTGCAAAGAAGGTTATTATAGCTACAGGAAGGTTATTCTGAAGACCGGAAAGTCCGTACAGTGCACCACCAAAGAGGAATATACTTGCAGAGAGGTAGGAGACTGAGATATTGCCTGCAAGCGGAATTCCCTTAAGCTTCATTGCATAGAGCACAAGAAGAAGAGAATTTACGGAGGCTATAATCAGACAGAGATAACCTGTAAAAACTGAGAGGGTAATACCTGCTGCAAAGAGAACTATACTGTATGCAAGAGCGCCCTTTGTGCTCACGCTTCCGGAGGGAATCGGCCTTTCAGGGCGGTTTACTGCATCAATCTCACGGTCATAATAGTCATTGATGACATTGCCCGCAGCAGTTATCATTGCCACAACAGGTATCAGTATGAGGTATTCAGCCGGACTAACACCCGGAATTGTGCCCTTTGCAATAATTATGCCGAGAAGAACCGCAAAACCGGCGAATAGCGAGTTTACCGGCCTTGTGATCGTTATATATCCGCTGTTCATATTACTTTATAATAATCAGAGAGAAATCAGATTAATGTAACTTCTTTTTTCACATAAAAACCAGAACAGAGTATCATCCGGCAAGTGAATGAAAAGGAAAATAACGCCATAACTGACAGTGAAAACAGAGATACAAAAGTTACGGGCTTGAGGGGATTCGAACCCCTGACTTTTAGCTTAGGAGGCTAACGCCATATCCAGGCTAGGCCACAAACCCACATAAATGACACACGCTCTGTGCCTACATAGATTGTACAGGATAAGGTATAAGATTTCCTAATTATAACTTTTTAGGATACAATGGATCTTGTTGAAGTAACAGAAGGCACCACCAGATTTCTGGTGCCGAAACAGGATGATACTGAGAAATTTCCGCCCGGAACTGCGCCTGTTTTCTTCAACAGACGCATGGAGATTAACAGAGACATAACCGTTTTACTGATGAAATGCCTCTCTCCCGTTACATACCTTGACGCGATGGGAGCAACAGGTGTGCGTGGTTTTCGCGCAGCTCACGAATGTGGCATTGAGACCACCATCAATGAGAAGGACTCAGATGCAGTCGCACTTCTTAAGTATAACAGTGAGACATACTGCCGCAATATTGAGGTCGTTCATTCGGATGCGAAGGTCATAATGAATGAGAGACGGTTTGATGCGGTTGATGTCGATCCATTTGGTTCTCCGGCACCGTTTCTGGACTCAGCCTCAGGCAGTGCAAAAAGGTTTTTATTCGCCACTGCAACCGATACTGCACCGTTATGCGGTGCACATCTGAAAGCCGGAATCAGGAGGTATGCCGCAAGGCCGCTGAATACCGATTACCACAGCGAGGTGGGCCTCAGAATTCTTCTCGGATATGCACTAAGGGAGGCTGCAAAGTATGACAGGGGCATTGAACCGTTATTCTCATTTGCAAGGGAGCATTTTGTAAGAATACACCTTAAGATGACAAATGGTGCAGGCAGGGCAGATAAGGCGCTTGAAAATCTGGGATATATCCACCAGTGCCCGAAATGTCCGTACAGAGAGGAAGAGCACGCAGTTTTGCCGGAGAGAAGAACCTGCCCGGACTGCGGTGCAAAACTCACACCGGCAGGCCCTCTGTGGCTCGGAGCAGTGTCTGATACCGAAACTATCAGGCAGATGGCGGAAATTCTGCCGGAGACCGAGCTGGGCGCTAAAAACCGGATAGAAAAGCTGCTTGACACATGCCTGAATGAACTGCCGACATCAACATTTTACGACTACCACAGGCTTGCAAAGACCTGGAGAGTATCGCCAAAGGCCATTGATTTAGTCATTGAAGAACTGAAAAATTCCGGGTGGAAAGCCTCAAGGGTTCACTATGCAGGCACAGGAATTAAAACAGATGCTCCTTTAAAGGAGATAAAAGAAATACTGTGCCAGGGTTAAAACTTCCGGCATCCAAATATCCTTACATTAAATAGGCAGTTCAATAATAATGTAAACAGCAATATCATTACAGGAACACAAAATATTTTGCTTAACTTCATATAAACAGGAAGGCTGAACACTTCACTTTCCTGAGGGGCGGATATTAAGCAGATCAAAATTCTGTAAATTAAGGATGGGGATTTCAATAAACAGAATATATTCAGACAATACAGGATTAAAAGAGGTATTGATTGTTGAGAACGATGAGGTAATTGCCTCACTGATTGAAGGATATCTCAACCAGAAGGATTACCTGGTAATTGACAAGGTTTCAAAGGGTGAGGATGCCATTAAAAAAGCGATCAGGCACCTCCCGAAGATAATTATAATGGATGTAAACCTTGACGGGCAGATAGACGGAATTACCGCTACGAAATATATCACATCACTATTCAATATCCCGGTTATCTTCATCTCCGGAGAGAACATCATGACACTGCCGGACGATGTTACGTCGGCAGGTGCTGCATGCCTCCTCTCAAAACCGTTCAATGCCGGAGAACTCTGCGTCAATATTGAGATTGCGCTTAAAAATGATGCAATTCTGAAAAAATCCAATAATTTTGTATATAACAAAACCGGAATTCTGGCATGCCAGTCTATAGCTGAACTTGATGCCTATTTTCTGCTGGACGATAAAGGCAGAATCATCTTTATGAACCCCTATGCCGAGCATATGATAAATCAGAACGAGAGCCGGGTGCTGATGAATTCAATAAATAAATTTATTCTCTTCTATGACACAAAGACGCATGAGCCGGTGATGGACACCTATATGAATGTGGTCAGGGAGAGCATACTCTTTGGCGGAAAAGCAAATATTGCAATTAAGACAACCAAAAACGGATACAGGCACGCAGCTGTGAGAGCAATGGTGGTCAATGATCCCTTTGGGAATAAGGTAGGAACACTTTTTAAAATTCACTTCAAATCAAAAGCTGAGATTGACGTTACAGGTTCAAAGAGGCGCTGAACATTTCCTGAAAATAAATAAAGCAGCAGAAAAGCCTGAGATTTTAGTCATGAAAAACATACCGGACTGACCTAAAAAAGAAAATGGCTGGATTTCCGGCGAAAAAAATTATTTTTAACTTATGATTATGTGGTCAAATTCAGAATGTCTGAATTTATGCCCTTACCACAACTGTCAGAATGTCGCCGTCACATAAATCATGGGAGAGGCTTACACGCTGGGCATCGTGCTTTACTGAGTCACCCCATACCTTGGCATACCTGAACTTTTCTACAAAATCCCTGTGAAGTTTGTTGCATACCGATTCTACGGTTGCGGGCTTTCTGATGATTAAAGGCTCTTCCATATCTGCCTTGCCCCCGACAGGTTTTAAGTAGATCCTGATAAAGCCGAGGTTGTCATAGATTGAGTCCTTTAACTCCTCAACATTGTAGCCGCTGTGGGCTGAGATCATAACCGGCGGACGGCCAAACCTGTCTGTGACATCATCATTGATCTCCTTTCTCGTCTCAGCATCAACGAGATCAATCTTGTTGATGGAGAAGAAGGCGGGGATATAGACACGGTTGCCAAACATGGCATCTATGAAGTCATCCTGATCGACACTGCCCCTGACCAGAACATCGGCATTCATTATCTTGTTCTCTGCCAGGATTGCCCTGATCTCTCCAAGGTCAAGATCGGAGTTGCCAACTGAGTTGAACCTTATTCCACCGCTTGATGTCCTTTTGATGGTAATATCAGGTTTTTCCTTGTTGAGCCTGATACCTGCATCATGCAGTTCCTTAATCAGGACATTGACATGCTTTTCGTTGTACACATCGCCCAGAAGAAGGATAAGGTCAGCACCTCTGACAACCGCAATTACCTCTTTGCCACGGCCCTTGCCCATTGCTGCACCGGCGATAAGTCCGGGGATATCCAGAATCTGAATATTTGCCCCTTTATAGTCCATCGCACCCGGAATTACGGATACTGTGGTGAAGGCGTAACCGGCGGTCTCACTCTCTGTACCTGTCAGCTGATTCAGGAGTGTTGATTTACCGACTGACGGAAAACCAACGAGAACGACTGTTCCGTCACCTGATTTCTTAACATTGTATCCTTCGCCGCCTCCGGCCGAGGCCATTGCCCTTGTAACGGCATCGTCCCTGAGCCGTGCAACTTTTGCCTTCAGGCGGCCGATATGGTGTGATGTCGCTTTATTGTATTTTGTATTTTTAATTTCATCCTCTATTTCCCGTATCTGCTCCTCAATTGAAGACATAATTCTGGTTATAATGGGACAGGAAAATACTTAATAGGATGGATGCAGCATGCAGTTATTCCACGGAAATCTGATGGAGCCAAAAGGTAAATAAAGATGATACGGTTCAAGATCAACATAATTAAACCACAGTGAAGTTTTCCGGCAGGGAACATAACTTTTGGGTTTACGTGGTATATTCAGGATGATGGTGCGCCGTTATGAATCCTGATGATAAGAGATGGTATATTATTGACGACAGGGATATATATTGCGTGGGCATTTGTTGTGTACCTGTTCACTTTTCCAGTCATTGCCGGAGAGGGATATAAGTACTTCATGAAGAATAAATATTCAGATAAAGGAATAATATTAAATTCCGGTCAGGAACTTAGGGCCGTTGAAATGAACCATATGCTCCGGGTTGTCAGAGATCCAGACCTCGGTCTCCCAGGCAATATCAGAGATATGCTGTTTAAATGTCTTCTTATCCGGAAAAGCAGTCATGTATATCTTCAGACTGTCAAGATCTTTTAAAGCTTCATCAATCTCAGTCATCCGCTTGGGTGTCATCGGCCCGTGTGAGGTGACAGCCTCAATTAAGAATAACAGATTCCTCTTCTCTTCATAATATACGACATCGGGGAGTTTGTCATGTTTAGTTACAGGGAATTTCAGTCTCTGGATCAGATCTTCATTCAGATAAAGCATTTTATCAGAAGTGTCACCGACATAGAGAAGTTCTGCATCGCTGAAAAATTCCGGCTTTAACTTCTGAATGATGTCAGCCTGAAGCTGATTGTGTTTTCCGGGAGAAAACTTCAGTTCCACACCCTCAGTGTTTACAGTTAACTGATGTTTTCGTCTTCTTTTATTATAGGCATCAACAAGCCTGCCATTATTTAAGATGAAGTCATCCACAGAAGTCTCAAATTCATCTGTACCATAACTATGAAGAACATTCAGCAGATCTCTGGTTGCGGCATAATCTGTCTTTGGGCTGTTTGTCGGTCTTTTTGGATCATCAATATTTTTAATCAGCAGACCAGCCTGTTCAAACTGATGGATTGTCTGCCTTCTGATAGTTTCTCTTGAATTTTCTGCATAATCCACATGATAATTTTCCCGGATAAAATTCATAATATCATGAATTATTATTGATCTCTGAACGGCTTTGCCCCAGTCTGATCCCTCTTTCAAACCAACAATTGCAAGAAGGGTAAGTGCAGATCTATCATTTAACTGTGCCTTTGGAATACCAAGTTTATTCAGTATCTCAAGTGCTTCATCAGTCTTTGCCATTGTATTAACTCCTGTATTTCAGGCTTTTAATCAGATCATTATCTATTCCAAGGATATTTCCAACTATCTCATCCGGATTTGCGAGTGAAATCTCCTTTAACTCCCGGAATTTTGATCCTATATCAGTTATAAAAGAGATCTCCGGTATGGGAAGAATATTAATTTCTGACGCATTCACCTGTGTATTCCCATTCATTGCCCTGAAATAGAGATCTATTAATTTTGTATTCAGGAAGGCAGTTAGTCCAAATGTCTCATCCTCAGAGAGAGAACCTTTTGGCCGGTGAATATAATTCAGATGGTTTTCAAAACCGATCATGCCATAATTACTGAAATCTTCTTTGAGTAAAGATGTTGCAGAGAGACGCCTCTTCTGTTCTTTAGAAGTAAAACGCTTAATCAGGACATAATTTTTCACAGGCAGAAGAATACTATCAGTTGTTGGATTTACTTCAATGGCCTGAGGCTTTTTTAATCCTTCAACAGGCCAGATTATCTCTTCGCCCTGAAGGTTCTGCATCCAGAGAAGAGGGGCATCTTTCCCTTCGGAATAATTTTCCCTCAGATTCTCCTTTGTTCTGAAATCAACCACAGGGCCGGTTGACATCCTAAGCCCAAAATCACTCAGGGTGTATTTCCATGAATCCACAAGTTCAATTATCTTCAGTTCTGTTTCTGAAGTTGGAATCCGGATAATGTTTTCATCATCTCTGTTAAAGATCAAATCTTTGTAAGGCACTGCTATCTGATGAACATCAGTGAAGAGATTGTCATATGAACTGCTGATAAGGGAGGAATGGCACATTTCAGCCTTTGTTTTAACTGCATGAACTATTACATTCTCCTGAAGAATGGAATCATTTAAAAACCGGTTTTTTCTTGACTCAAAATTATGTATCCAGTGAATGCAGGTATTTTTAATGAACCAGTTCCTGACCTTTCTGTAATACAACCCTGAGCAGAAACTTCTGGGCGTGACAAATATAATATCTCCGGAATCTTTCACCATATGGGCTGAAAGAGCCATGAAAAGGCCATAAATATTCGGCTGACCGGATAAGAAATCCTTCATTATTGCAGCCTGAGAGGACTGTTTATTAATCTTGTAATACGGTGGATTAGAGATTACTGCATCGTAGTAGAAGAGATTTTCTTCCCGGAACAAAGAGCCTTTTTCAAGATATTGCTCATTATGAAGTATAAAATCCTCATCAATGATATTAAACTGAAACCTGTGTCCTTCTGCCTCTAGAGAGTTCCGGCAGCTATCAAGAACCTGTTTTAAAGAGGGAATAACCAAAGTGTCACACTCAAAGGCATCAACCCTGATATTCATCGGAGAATAAGCTTCATTTAGTATTCTCTGGCATACTGCTGAGAGCAGGTTTCCGGTTCCGGATCCCGGATCCATAAGAGAAAATTCAGCCATACCAGAGTTGTTATCACAACCGGAAATATTGCTTTTACCGGGATTAATATTGACAAATCCTGCCATGAACATTGCCGTCTCTTTGGGAGTGAAGATCTGCCCTATCTTCTTCCTCTCATCTATTGAAATTCCGGCTGAATGCTTTAAAGATAGATCTATAGCCAGATCAATCAGACTGAAAGAATCCTGATTATCATCCGGAACCGATAAACCTGAATCTGTTAAATTTTCAGCCGGAGAATTCAGAGAGGACATCTGTATTAATATTGTACTCTGTTTTTAAAGATATTGGGTGTCGGGAGAAAAAGAAATATTCTCGACAACTGCATAAAACGCAGACAATATTGCATACCAAATAAATTGACAAAGCAACACCTAAAAAATATATTAATTGATTTTCATCAGTGCAATTGCAGACATTAAATCATCCTGAAATGTCTAAAAGCTTCAATTATCAAGTCTCTTTTTTCCGGGGGGCATGAATATTTCCTTTTATTTGAGTCAATTCTATTTGGTGCCTTCCTTAATTTCAAACCTACATCCTCTTTAATGTTCGCAATCCAACATGTTTTAACGGAAATTCCATAATTTTTTTTAACCCAACCCATAATTTGCTTATATGTTGCCATAATTATTACAAAAACATGCTATAATATATAATTATTCATCACAGGGCACAACCAGATCAGAAAACAAATGCCACATGATGATCCGTTTCCCGCCATTAACTTTGGACAATGATCATTCTGACAACAGAGATTCCTTTCCGGTAAGTTTTGCCTCATCAGACTGCTGAATTAAAAACTGCCCGGACCAAAGATCAAACTCCAGGAAATACTAATATAAATTAATATCCAATGTTGAATTCACAACAAAAACTGAGAACTTTGCAGCGAAAATACAATGAAACCAGATGAGGAGAGAGAAATGGAGACTATTATAAAGGGTGAGATGATTAAGTGGGCAAGAGAAAGGGCCGGACTGTCCATAGAAGAACTGGCAGAGAAACTTAAAACGAACACAGAAAAAGTCAAAAAATGGGAATCCGGAGAGCTTGCAATAACAGTAGCAAAAGCCAGATCCCTCTCAAAGATATCACTCGTCCCCTATGGTCTCCTATTTGCAGACAATCCCCCGGAAGATGAACTTCCAATAGCAGATTTCAGGACACACAGTCTGGAAGACATAATAAAACCAAGCGCCGAACTTCTTGAGACCATAAGCGATGCCAGACTTAAACAGGAGTGGTATCGTGATTACCTAATCGCAGAAGATTCAGAACCCCTAAAATATATCGGGAAATATGACATAAATTCAGATCCAGAACTAACTGCAAAGAATATTAAGAAAATTCTCAGAATTGATGAGGACGAATATCTGAAGTGCCGTGACTGGGAAAGGGCATTTGGTTACCTCCTAAACCATGCTGAGGATGCAGGAATTACCGTAATCGTCAACAGTTCACTCAAAAACAATACCCGCCGCCCTCTGGACGAAGAAGAATTCCGGGGATTTGTACTCTCAGACAGATATGCACCAATTATCTTCATTAACGGCAGGGATGCAAAACCCGCCCGGACATTCACCCTGATCCATGAGATAGCGCACCTGCTAATAGGAGTCAGCGGAGTTCTGGACAATACACTCGAAATTAACCATTCAGTCCCACAGGAGAGATGGTGTAACCAGGTTGCTGCTGAGTTCCTTACACCAAAAGAACAGTTCATAAACATCTGGAATAAAAAAGAGAGCATAGATAAAAATCTGGACAATATACGGCTCAGGCTTAAAGTCAGCAGGCTTGTATGTGTCTACCGTGCTTATCAACTGAACTTAATAAGCTGTGACGAGAAACAGAAGTTATACTCAGAGGAAATAGCCCGCATTGAGGCAATGAAGGAAAAGAGAAGAAAAGAGCGTGGCGGCCCTGATCCCCATCTGCTGAGGAGGTTTAAAACCGGAAGAAACCTTGCTCTGGCTGTAATATCGGAAGTAAATTCCAACCGGATGCTCTACCGTGATGCCTTCAGGCTGCTCGGTATAAGAAATGCAGAGAGCCTTAAGGAATTTTCAGGAAGGCTGGGATATTGAATATGAAGTATCTGCTGGATTCAAATGTATTCATCGAAGCGAAGAACAGATACTATTCATTTAAAATTGCTCCGGGATTCTGGAACTGGCTGGAAATATTTACAGAAGAACAGTCTTTCCTGACAATACGCGAAGTCAGAAATGAGATCACTGAAAATGATGATGAATTGAAGGAATGGATCTCAGAATTTCCTTTAAACTGCTTTATTGAAGCAGACCGGGAGATTCAGGATAAAATGAGAGAAGTTACAAATTACGTAACAAACAACAAGAGATTCAGCCGCGAGAACAAAAACTTCTTCCTCTCAAGGGCCGATCCCTGGCTGATTGCTACTGCAATGACCGGCGATTATGCTGTTGTAACCCATGAAACAAAAGCAGGGCCGGGAACAAAAAAAGTAAAAATACCGAATATATGTGAGACATTTAATGTCGAGTACATAACAATATTTGACCTGATGAAAATTCAGAAAGTCAGCCTGAAAATATAAATTACTACTCATTTATACCATCAGGAAACAGAACACCTGAGAAATTACAACCGCACAAAAAACCTATTTATTACCGACCAGAATCTTAGCAAAACAAAATTCAGCCGGAAAATTTACAGATCAGTCCTGCCAAAAAATAGAGAAGATGTTATAACCGGAAAAATCAACATTTAATAAATAAAAACCAAATAAAGCAAAACCGGATAAAAGGAACCAGTAAAAAATTGTCCGGGGATTTTTCAGGAGTGCTGAAGTGAAACAGGTATTGTGGTGGCTGATAGCCGGTTCTAAAGGAGGCGTAAACCGTGCCAGAATCATCATTGCCCTGCATAAAAGGCCATACAATGCCAACCAGCTGACACAGACACTTAGTCTGGACTATAAGACCATCCGCCACCATTTAGATGTCCTGAAAAAAAATAACCTCATCACACAGGTAGGAGAGGGATATGGCACCATGTATTTTCTGTCAGAAGGATTAAACAAAAAATATGATGAATTCATAGAAATCTGGAGACAGATTGAAATTCCGGATGATAATAAGGGAGAAACAGAGTAATGAAAAATAACAGTATTATCTTAATAATTACCATCTCAGTGATTGCAATTCTGTTTGCAGGTTTTACCATTCCTTCATTTGTTAAGATGCCCCATCATGAAGCAGACGATAATCCGGAACAACCACAAAACACCGGAAACATGGAACCACCAATAAAGGAAGAAAATATCCAGATAAAAACACTGATCTCATTTATAAACCTCGGCCTGATAATCCCGCTCTTTATCATCTACGCCGGAATATACAGAAAAATAAAGAGTTCATTCACGCTTGGACTGATGGCGGTAATCTTCGCACTTGGCATGTATGCTGTCACATCAAACCCGATAATCGTAACCCTCCTTGGCGGATTTCCGGGCTACGTAGGAATATTCCAGATAATCCCGGACCTCTGTGCCACTGCGGCCCTCTTAATCCTCATCAGAATCAGCCTTGAATAATCCTTTTTTTGCCGTTCTTTTTTATCACCCCATACGGAGATTTGGGTATAATTTGGGTATAATCAGGAAGTGATTCCGGCATTTCCTTATCACTACTCCAAAGTACAACTCTATGCAGAGGGGAGAGAGAGATGAAATATCATAAGGGAATTATTGCACTCATCATAGTAGCAATGGCCATAATGGCTCTCTTTGCCGGATGTATATCGCAGACAGATTCAGGACAGACAGAATCACCATCAGCAGAAGAGGCTGATTCCGGAGATGAAAAAACATCAGACTCTGCTTCTGAGAGCACAGTTACAAAAACCACTGCTGCAACAGGCAGTACCACATACACTGTAGCTGATACAGGGCAGACAAAATGCTTCAATAACATTGAAGAGATCACCTGTCCGGCTGAAGGAGAGGCATTCTACGGCCAGGATTCTCAGTATCCAGGCAATCAGCCGGCTTACGAGACCAGCAGTGACGGCCTTACAGTCTATGACTTAAATACAGGACTGACATGGCAGAGATCTCCTGACAACAATGTTGACGGCTCCATAACAGCGGACGACAAGCTCACACTTGAAGAAGCAAAAACCTATCCTGATGAACTGAATCAGGTAAGCTATGGAGGATACAGCGACTGGCGACTTCCGACAATCAAAGAGCAGTACTCACTGATAGACTTCAGCGGAACTGACCCCAGCGGAGTTGAAGGAACGGACACCTCAGAACTGACACCATTTATTGATACAGATTACTTCAGTTTCACATACGGAGATACAGATGCAGGTGAGCGTATCATTGACTCCCAGTACGCATCAGATACACTGTATGTATATGAAGACAGCCTTCTCTTCGGGGTCAATTTCGCTGATGGCAGAATAAAGGGTTATGGCCTTACTATGCCGGGACCATCCTGTGTGTCATCAGGCAGAAATGCAAAGACATTCTTTGTAACCTGTGTAAGGGGCAACCCCGATTACGGAATTAATAACTTCTCGGACAATAGCAACGGCACCATAACCGACAGTGCAACCGGCCTTACATGGTCACAGTCAGACAGTGGCACAGGCATGAACTGGGAAGAGGCACTTGCATGGGTCCAGACCAAAAACGCTGAGAACTATCTCGGATACAGCGACTGGAGGCTTCCGGATATAAAAGAGCTCCAGAGCATAGTGGACTACTCACGCTCACCCGACACAACAGACTCTGCTGCAATCGACCCGGTATTTGAATGCACAGAGATTACAAACGAGGCAGGAGAGACGGACTACCCGTACTTCTGGTCCTCAACAACCCATGAAACATCGAATGGAAAAGGTGGATATGCGTCATATGTCTCATTCGGCAGAGCAATGGGATATCTGGACGGTAAGTGGCAGGATGTGCATGGTGCAGGAGCTCAGAGGAGTGATCCAAAGACGGGCGACGCATCAGAATATCCGGAGGGCCACGGCCCACAGGGCGATGCGATAAGAATTGACAACTACGTCCGCCTTGTCAGATGAAAGATCAGCCCGGAAAATAGTGGTACAGTTAGTTGCAGAAGGATGAAAGGATGAAAAATAACAGCATAATTATTTTAATCATCCTCATTTCAGAGGTCATAATCCTGGCCGGAAGTGCTGGCATGCCCATTATTTCCGGGATTGCAAATCCTGAAAACATGGACAGTAATATGCCCATAATTCCGGGTGAAAACCATCCAGGTGAGGAGATGAATAAGAAGGGAGATGGGATGTATATCTACCTGAAGACCTTTGTTTCAGCCCTGAATCTCGGACTGACATTCCCGCTTTTCATGATCTACGCCGGAATATACAGGAAGGTAAAAAGTTCCTTTACCCTGGGACTTATGGCTGTTATCTTTGCTCTTGGCATGTATGCCATAACCTCAAACCCGGCAATAATAACTCTCTTTGGAGGATTTCCGGGTTACATCGGAATTTTCCAGATTGTCCCTGACCTCTGTGCCACAGCAGCACTGATTATCCTAATCAGAATAAGTCTTGAATAAAGGCAACTAAATCAATTAATGTCCACGAAAATTACTGAAACATTGACAATATAACAGATCTATACGGAGATGAAACAGATGAAATATCATAAAGGAATTATTGCACTGATTGCGCCGATGGTCATCATGGCCCTCTTTGCCGGATCTGTATCGCAGACAGATAAATCAGGTGCTGTTTTCAGAGAGGAGATAACTCCTGAACCGGTTACCGCCGGAACATTGATGACGGAATAACAGAGGAATACACAATGAAGATACCAATACTGAAAAACAACAGATCAAAGGATAAAAACGGCAGGAAAAAACCGTTATTAGCCGTTTTGGCGGCTTGCACCTGCATGGTGTTATGCCTGCTTGCATGCGGATGCACAGCTGTCGGGGACACCGATGAAACATCCGCGGTTGACACCGGAACGACCCGGTCAGCAGACTGGACAGAAGAAACGCACGGAAACGACGCAGAACCAAACTATTCCGTTGTATTTCCCGATGACAAGGTAAATGAAATAACCATTACCCTGTCGCCGGAAAACTGGCAGACCATGCTTGATGACATGGCAGCAGAATTCGGGGAATTCGGAGGATCAACAACAGACCAGACCAGAGCAATGGGTGGCGGAGGAAACCAGATAGAAAACCCGGACTTTAATCAGGCAACCGCTCCGGCAGATATCGCCCTTAACGACAGAGCAATGGGAGGAGGAGCAGGAGGAAACCGGGAAGAAAGCTTTGATTTTGATCCGGTCACTGTTCCGGCAGGCATCACCTTTGACGATAAAGAATGGACTGATGTCGGCATACGGTTTAAAGGTCAGTCGACCCTTGGAAATACATGGACAAGCGGCTCATACAAGATCTCACTGAAACTGAATTTTGATAAATTCGAAGATGAAAATCCTGACATCAAAAACCAGCGGTTCTATGGATTTGACGAACTTAACCTGAAGAGCGCATTTGGTGACAGCTCACTGATGAGGGATAAGATTGCCCCCGAAATATTCAATGATGCAGGAGTTGCTGCCCCGGATACAGCGTTTTACCGCGTATATGTCGATTACGGAGAAGGACCTGTATACTTTGGCCTGTACACGATGATCGAGAGTGTTGAAGATACCCTCATTGAGACTGCATTTACCGATGATTCCGGAAATGTGTACAAACCTGAGGGAACAGGAGCCACATTTGCAGAAGGTACCTTTGACGCTGAATCTTTCGAGAAGAAGACAAACGAAGATGAGGAGGACTGGAGTGATGTTGAAGCATTGTATACCATTCTCAACGATGACACACGGACAACAGACCCCGAAGAATGGAGAGAAAATCTTGAAGCAGTATTCGATGCTGAAGGATTTGTCAAATGGCTCGCAGTGAATACGGTTATCCAGAACTGGGACTCCTATGGAACCTCGTGCAAGAACTTCTATCTCTACACCGATCCATCAGACGGGGCAATTACCTGGATCCCCTGGGACAACAACGAGGCAATCTCTGCGGGAAAGAATGCAGGTACCGGCGGCAGACAAGCGATGGAACAGCCGGATGACGGGCAGACAAACACCGGAATCCCGGGCTTCGGAGGAGATATGCAGCCGCCTGAATTGATTGAAGGTGGAGAGACTATGCCTCCCGCAGGAGGAGGCAGAACCATGGGCGGTCAGCAGATGGCCCCGCCAATGGAAGCAACAGCGAATGAGGAGATGATGATGCAGAACGCAGGTGGCCAGAGGATGATGGAAATGCCTTTAGATGACGCAGGAGATGAAGGCATGATGATGCAGAACGCAGGTGGCGGAGGTAAGGGATCACCGCTCTCGCTTGGCCTTGATGAGGTTGGCGATTCCTGGCCGCTTATCCGTTACCTGATGGACGACCCGGTGTATCATGCGATGTACCTGAATGACATTGAGGAAGTCGTCACAACCGCCTTTGAACCGGAAGCAATGGAAGAGAAATACCAGTTTAACCATGAGCTTATCACTCCCTATGTCACCGGTGCAGATGGAGAAACAGAAGGGCATACCAATCTGAAGAGCACGGCGGAGTTTGATGCCTCACTAAGTGAGCTTATCGAACATACATATGACCGGTATGATGCAGTGATGACATATCTATCCACACAGTAAGGGAGGTCTTCACAAGAAGACATCCCACAACCCTTTTTGCAGTATCCTGCCGGAACATGAACGGTCTGAAGGGATTACCCCCTGACGAACTGAAAAATTTCAGAAGCACAACTGCCCTCTGCGGCAGTCAAAGGCAGGTGTGGTGCTGCATGCCATGGAGATCAGAAATGCCGTATCTTTCAGGCACCGCAGCAAAACATTTAAAGTCCCATAAAATTACAGAAGATTACCTTTACAGCAACTCTGCGGGGAGATAAAAAAGATGAAATATCACAAAGGAATTATTGCACTGATTGCGGCAATGGCCATTGCGGCCCTCTTTGCCGGATGCGTATCGCAGACAGACAATACTGGTGCAGTTTCCGGAGAGGAAACACCCACACCGGTTACAGAGAGCACAGTTACACCGGCTACAACAACAGGACTGTCATATCCGGTCGTTGACACCGGCCAGGTGAACTGCTACAACAACGAAGAAGAGATGACCTGCCCCGCAGAGGGTGAGGAATTTTATGGGCAGGACGCACAGTTCTCAGGCAACCAGCCATCATATACAGCCAGCGATGATGATCTCACCGTATATGACGAAGTTACAGGACTGACCTGGCAGAGATCTCTGGATACCAACGGTGACGGTGAAATCCTTGCGGAGGACAAACTCACATTCTCCGAAGCCCAGGAACTTCCGGACAAACTCAATGCAGAAAATTACGGTGGATACAGTGACTGGCGGCTCCCGACAATCAAGGAACAGTATTCACTGATAATGTTTTACGGGACTGATCCCAGCGAAGGAGTTGAAGTATCAGACCTGAATCCATTTATAAACACAGATTATTTCAGTTTCGCATATGGTGATACAGATGCAGGCGAGCGTATCATTGACTCCCAGTATGCATCAGATACACTGTATGTATATGAGAACAGCTTACTCTTCGGTGTGAATTTTGCCGACGGCAGAATCAAAGGCTATGGCCTGACATTGTTCAATAAAGATAAGACGTTCTTTGTCACCTGTGTCAGGGGCAATACGGATTATGGTATAAACGATTTCTCAGACAACGGTGACGGAACTGTAACCGACAGTGCAACCGGCCTTATGTGGTCACAGTCAGACAGCGGCTCAGGCATGAACTGGGAAGACGCACTCGCATGGGTTCAGACCAAAAATACTGAAAATTACCTTGGATACAGCGACTGGCGTCTTCCAAACGTAAAGGAACTCCAGAGCATCGTTGACTACTCACGCTCACCCGACACCTCAGACTCTGCTGCAATCGACCCGGTATTTGAATGCACAGAGATAACAAACGAAGAAGGGGAGACAGACTACCCATACTTCTGGTCCTCAACAACACATGCATCATCAAACGGAGTTGGCACCGCTGCATCCTATGTCGCCTTTGGCAGGTCGATGGGATATATGGACGGAAGATGGCAGGACGTACACGGTGCAGGAGCACAGAAGAGCGATCCAAAATCGGGTGACGCATCAGATTATCCCGAAGGCAGCGGCCCGCAGGGAGATGCCGTCAGGATTGATAACTATGTCCGCCTCGTCCGGTGATAAGGAGAACAGAGAGATCATCCCTGATCTCTTTTTCATCAGTGACACTGATAATTCTCATCAGAATCAGCCCCGGATAACCGGCATCGAAATGATAAATATCCCCAAAATTTACTAATTCACACTGCAGTCTACAACTCAAAACAGAGGAGAAACAGATGAAATATCACAAAGGAATTATTGCACTGATTGCGGCAATGGCCATTGCGGCCCTCTTTGCCGGATGCGTATCTCAGACAGACAATTCAGGTGCAGTTTCCGGAGAGGAAACACCCGCAACGGTTACAGAGAGCACAGCCACACCGGCCACAGCAACAGGACTGACATACCCGATTGTTGATACAAATCAGGGCCTGTGCTTTGACAACAGCGAAATCATAAGCTGTCCTGCCAAAGGTGAAGCGTTTTACGGGCAGGATGCACAATACACAGGAATTACTCCCAGCTACACCGACAACGGAGACGGCACTGTCACTGACGAAGTGACCGGTCTTATCTGGGCACAGGATCTCACAGACTCAGCCATGAGCTGGAAAGATGCAGGGGCATACTGTGAAGACCTGGTACTGGCGGGCTATGACGACTGGCGGCTGCCTACTGTGAAAGAACTGTGGTCAATAAGGGACTTTTCGCAGGGTCATCCATGGGTAGATACCGACTACTTCTACCTGGTTGGTGACGGTTCAGATCTTGCCCAGCACCATTCATGGACAAGTAATCTCTACCTGATAGAAAGCGAATATCAGAACGAGCAGGTGATAGGCGACCCCGCATGGATTGTCAACGACTGGACCGGACATATCAAAGCGATGAGCGGCAAAAGATTCGTACGTGCTATACGTGGTGATACAACATACGGCATCAACGACTTTGTTGACAACGGCGATGGTACGGTTACTGATAAGGCCACCGGATTAATGTGGTCGCAGGACGACAACGGCGAAATGTTATACTGGGAAGAGGCTCTGGCCTATGCTGAAAGCGCCACCATATCCGGATACGATGACTGGCGTCTGCCCAATATCAAGGAATTACAGAGTATTGCGGATTACTCAGCAGAAGAGATCCCGGCCATGGATACAGGCGTGTTCAGTCTTACAGAAGTCACGAATGTAATTTATGATTCGGACGGGAATCAGATAGATACTCAGGTCAATTACCCGTTCTACTGGTCGGGCACATCCTCTCTCCATATTGAAGAATATACAGAAGAGGGTGGCGAAGTTTATGTCGAAGGCGGCAGCTCAACTGCATGGTTCTTCTCTTCCGGATATAACACACTCCCAAGCGGCTACGACCTCCATGGTGCAGGCTCAGTCTGCTTTGGTGCCAAATCGGAAGAGAATGCCGGTGTCGAAAACTCGGTTGAGTTTATGGTGCGCCTTGTCCGCGGTGGCGATGTGACAGAAACACCAAATGGAGATCCAGCCACCATAGATAATGACCGGGTTGTTGTATTTGAAGACGGCGACACAGGTATGGGAAACAGAGGCGGTAGCCCCGGAGGAGAGCAGGGTTCATCTGATTCCGGAGAAGAACATGAAATGCCTGATCTCACAGCCGCAGCCACAGAATTAGGCATAACAGAAGAAGAACTGAAGGCCGCAATGGGAGAACCCGGCCAGAGTTCCCCGGATTTTGCCACCGTAGCTGTTACGCTTGGCATAACTGAGGCAGAACTGACAGACGCACTGGAAAACTCCGCAAAAGAGGAGCAGAGATAGAATTATCAGATGAAATAAAAGAGAAAATACCCGGAAACCCTTCCGGGTACTCTCTACACCCTTCTGATGAAAGAATTAGCTATATAACAGCCATAAGGAGCTGAAAATTATGAAATATCATAAAGGAATAATTGCACTCATTGCGGCAATGGCCATAATGGCCCTCTTTGCCGGATGCGTATCTCAGACAGATAATACAGGTGCAGTTTCCGGAGAGGAGACACCCACACCGGTTACAGAGAGCACAGCCACACCGGCCACAGCAACAGGACTGTCATATCCGGTTGTTGACACTGCCCAGGTGAACTGCTACAACAATGAAGAAGAGATAGACTGCCCCGCTGAAGGCGAGGCATTCTATGGTCAGGACGCACAGTTCTCAGACAATCAGCCGGCATACACAGTAAGCGACGATGGCCTTACAGTATATGACGAAGTAACAGGACTGACATGGCAGAGAACGCCTGAAAATACCGGTCTGAACTATGAAGAGGCATATGATTACTGTGAATCACTTGAGCTTGGAGGATATGACGACTGGCGTATGCCCACTACAAAAGAACTCTTCTCCATAAGCGACTTCTCTGAAGGATGGCCCTATCTTGATACAGAATATTTTGACCTGGCAGATACAGGAAGTGTCAGCAAGGATGAGCAGTACTGGACAGAACCATACGTTGGCACGACAGTAGAGGGCGGCACAGATGCAGCTTTCGGTGTCAATCACGGTACAGGACATATAAAGGCATATCCGGCTAAGGTCTCCGGTCACATGGGCAACCACATCAGAGCAGTCCGCGGAGATTTATATGGTGTAAATGACTTCACAGACAACGGAGACGGCACAGTCACAGACAGTGCAACCGGACTTATGTGGCAGCAGGCCGACAACGGCAGTGGCATGGACTGGGACAATGCACTGGTCTATGCAGAAGATCTGACGCTTGCCGGATATGATGACTGGCGCCTGCCCAATGTTAAAGAGCTACAGAGCATTGTTGATTATACCAAATCACCAAGTGCCGCTGATGCAGCAGACCTGGGTCCTGCCATTGATACAGACCTCTTTACAGTAACCGAACTTCCGGCAGGAACTACAAACTACGATCCTGACTACGGCTACTACTGGACAGGCACCAGTGCATACTTCAACAAACAGGACCCTGGATATTACTACGCCTGGTATGTGGCAATCGGAACTGCGGTTGGCGGGGAAGGAGATGACTTCCACGGTGCAGGAGCTGTCAGGTTTGATACAAAAGTTGAGGACGGCCCACTGGGCGAGGGCGGAGAACGTTATTACAATTACGTCCTCTGCGTAAGAGACACCTAAACGGGTAGATAATACGTGTGGGGGTGTGAAACATGACACATGAAAAAAGTTACAGGAGAGCAGGGAACAGCATAACAGCAATCAGATTCTTTCTGATTTCACTGCTTTTAATTACCGGACTCTCAGTGACAGTCTCAGGGGCAGACGTGCAGGGAGATTTCAACGGCAATGATGCTGTTGACATTGGAGACGTATCAAAAGTCGCGTATATGGTAGCCGGAAATACACCGGAAGATATGAGTGCAGATTTCAACGGAAATGGCTATGTTGACGTTGGTGATGCTGCAATAATTGCATACGTATTTGTCGGAAAAATGACAATGCCGGAGACTGCATTATCATATCCGGTTGTTGACACAGGCCAGGTGAACTGCTACAACAATGAAGAAGAGATCACCTGCCCCGCTGAAGGCGAGGCATTCTATGGTCAGGACGCACAGTTCTCAGGCAACCAGCCGGATTACACAGTCAGTGATGACGGACTTACAGTATATGACGAATTTACAGGGCTGACCTGGCAGAAGATACCTGAAAATACCGGTCTGAACTATGAAGAGGCATATGATTACTGCGAATCCTTAGAACTCGGCGGATATGACGACTGGCGTATGCCCACTACAAAAGAACTCTTCTCAATAAGCGATTTCTCAGAAGGATGGCCATATCTTGACACAGAATATTTTGACCTGGCAGACTCAGGAAGTGTCAGCAAGGACGAGCAGTACTGGACAGAGCCTTATGTTGGCACAACAGAACAGGGCAAATCAGATGCAGCTTTCGGTGTCAATCACGGCACAGGACATATCAAAGCTTATCCGGCTAAAGTTTCAGGACGGATGGGTAACTACGTCAGAGCAGTCCGCGGAGATTCATACGGAGTAAATGATTTCACAGACAACGGAGACGGCACCATCACAGACAGTGCAACAGGACTTATGTGGCAGCAGGCAGACAGCGGCAGTGGCATGGACTGGGACAACGCTCTGACTTATGCCAATAACCTGACGCTTGCCGGATATGATGACTGGCGTCTGCCAAACGTCAAGGAACTGCAGAGCATCGTTGATTACACACATTCACCAAGTGCCGCTGATGCAGCAGACCTGGGTCCTGCCATTGACACAGACTTCTTTACAGTAACCGAACTTCCGGCAGGAACTACAAACTACGATCCTGACTACGGCTACTACTGGACAAGCACCAGTGCATACTTCAACAAACAGGACCCCGGATATTACTACGCCTGGTATGTCGCATTCGGAACTGCGGTAGGCAACAGTGGTACTGACTCTCACGGTGCCGGTGCTGTCAGGTTTGATACAAAAGTTGAGGACGGCCCACTGGGTGAAGGAGGAGAGCGTTATTATAACTACGTCCTCTGCGTGCGGGATACGGATTAATTAAGAGAAGACAGTATTCTCCGGAAGAGAAAAAGAGATTTTAAATATAAACCAAATTATTTCCCTTTTTTTGCAGGAATATGCCATTTAAGGCCACAAAAGAGAATTATGCAGGGGATTCATCCATCTCCAGGAATGTTATTACAATCCCTGCATATTCCTCCGGTGCATAGGACGACCCTGCATGGGGGATGCCCTTAAACCTGACAAGCCAGGAACCATCAATCTGGCCTGCCATATCAACTGCGACTGACTGAGGTGTTACATCATCTGCTGTGCCGGTGATGAACATAACGTCATTGGTAATACCTGAAAGACTGTCATAGACACCATCCCATTCAAGGATGGCAGCAGTTTCCTTTCGTACTCCTTCAGGCGTGTCGGGATCTTTTAGAGCCTCTTCCAGTTCTCCGTGGAGCTTTTCTGTCTCAGGAAGGTTAGCATTGACTGAAGCTGACGAGAGAACAGCCTTTTGTACCATTTCCGGTTGGTCAACGAGGATTTGCTGTAATACTGCTGTTCCCATAGACATACCATAGATATACATGCTGTCATAACCGAGTGCTTTTATGAGACCTTCTGCATCATCTGCCAGCATGGGTATAGTCAGTGGTGCATCGGTTTCTGTGCTTTGTCCCATATCACGGTGGTCATAGATATAGACATGGTACTTCTCTGCGAGGAGGCCTATAAACGTAGTATCCCAGCCGTCCATATCCCCACCCCATCCTATGATCATAAGGAGCGGCTTAGAATTTTCGGTGCCAAATTCACGGTATGCAAGGGAGACACCGTTTACATCGCTGTACTGTACAGGTGTATCCTCATAAGAGACCGGCTGAAAAGTTGATTCTGCTGGTTTTACGGCAGTTTCCGGTGTGGCTGAAGGTCCAGTGCAACCACATGCAAAGAGGAGGCAGACTACCAGAATAAAAGTCGTTGCTGTGAAACATAATTTTTTCATAAGATCACCCAAATATTGCCAATATGGTATATGAATGTACAATGACTTTATGCGCACATAAATCTAACTCAGAACTTTACCACGGGCAGATTATGAACACAGCAAGTAAAAAGCTCCTATCAAAATAACCCTCTTTGCCCTCTTCGTAGTAATACCGGAAATTGCTGATATCATCACTGATAACAGAAGCATTCAGCCGGATTTTCCAACACTATTAAGAATTCAGATGTTAAGGCAAAAACAACATTCATTTCTTAAGAGCAGAACCCTTCACAGTAAAAGAACCGCCGTGCATATTTATCCACTTCGTCTCAATAACTCCAATATGCTGGCCGCAGGAGCAATAAACATCATCATCCTCCCGGACAGTATAATCAGATGATATCCGGGTATGCCAGCAGTGAAGTAGTCTGCCCTTGCCAATCTTTTGGTACCGGAATAGTTTTTTCCCGCAGGCGGCACAATAGACTGTAATCATTAATGACAGGAATATTGCAGGAGACGGATGATATGTGTTGTCATCCGGAATTCTGCCGGTTATATTAGAACATCGTGGAGATTGCCGATAAACACCAGACATTTATTGTATATACCATACGGGATATAACTAAACCTGATGGGTCAGCAACATGAAAAAAATTAAGCCGCAATCCGGGATGTCAGATAACAATGAGCCGGCAGGAGTAATTCCGGATTTGCAGAATCATAAAAGAACCAAAGAGATGATTGAGGACTACGGACCTGCAAAGTTAATGGAAGAATCTGATGACGATGAACCGTTATCCCGGAATGAAGCACTAAAATATTACAATAACCTGAGAAAAACATGACCACAATAGATATAAACTTCACAAAATATGAAGAAAACGAGGATATGAACAGAAAGGAGATAGAATTCACCTTAAACTTTGAGGGTGCAATTCCGGCAAGAAAGGACATCCTTGATGAAATATCACTCTGCTATGGAGCACCGCATGAACTTGTGGCGCTTGACAGACTAAGGACAGTTAAGGGAAAGAAACAGGCTAACGGAAAGGCAAGGATTTACCCGGACCCGCAGACCATGAAGCAGAATGAGAAGAAGTCCCGGAAATAATTCTCAACGATTATTACCCTTTTTCCTGAACATAACCGCTGTTCTGCATCAGCCTCCCACACTTAACTAATCATCCACAGACATCCGGGTCAAGCATCTCAATAAGTCTTTTAATCATGAAGCATACTGGAGGCATACTTATCACAGTTGCTGTCCGGGACTGTGACTGCATACCCACGGTAATCGCCTCAACTCCGTCAACGATCATGAAAAAATCCGTCTTCCACCCTTCCCTTCTCATCTATGCTCTGGATATGTTTCATGCAGTTGATGACCCAAAGGCATTCTTAACAGAACTGCACAGAGTTGTAAAACCAGACGGTGTCCTGATAATTGACAGTGGCCATCAGCCAGTAGAGGATGCAAAGGAGAAGATTGTAAGTTCCGGACTGTGGGAGATAACTGAGGAGAGAGACATCTTCATGAGATGCTCACCTCTGCAATAATTTCTCCTCGTTATTCCGGTAAAATCCTAATCTATTTTATCCCCGGCGGAATGGGTGCAGGATAAGTATGACCAACTTTCACAACCGCACCTGAAGCATTGAGGTAAGGGATTACAGAGCCATATGTATATCCCTGTATCTCCAAATCTGCACCTTGTATAAAGGTTCACCCTTATCTTCAGTTATGCAGACTCCGGACACTTCATAATCATGACCACCTATTGAATTAATAACCCCATCGTCTGCAAGTGCAAGTGATATTACTTTATCCTCTGTCAGGTACATATCAGGATAATCTTTCGGAACACAAACATCAGCAGGACATGAGCCCTTTCCTACATTCAGGGTGTAATAACTGCCATTATATTCAAAATATCTGTTATTGTAGTGCACATTGGCATATTCTACCTCTTCAGGTGTCAGATAAGCCCTGCCATGTCCACCGCCGTATTCGCTATAAAAAGCCCTGTAGATAAGAGGATTTTCCTCAAACAATGAATCACTGAAAGAAAGGCGTGTAATATCATAAAGCTCAAGGTTCATTGTAATCTCATTGTCATTGCTGTAATCAGAGATCATTGAATATCCCCCTGCACTGACATTGTCGATCGTAAGAACGTCACACACATATGAGCATGGTCCGATTTTTTCATTGTTTTCATCCGGAAACGGAGAGTAGTCCGGACCCCGGATTAGAGCAATATCCTTCTGCTGCTCCGCAGTTGGCGCTGTCCCTTTCCACCATGCACCGGTCTTTGGGTACCAGCCATAACCCTGTTCTGCAAGGATGACGGTTATATTTTCATCATCCATCCCCTGTGCTTTTAGATCACTGATGAGTTTTTCAACCGGAGGAACGTAGTTATTTAAGGCTTCAACATCCTCAGGAGTTGCAGGATATATTCCTTTATCAGACAGCTCACTCAGGTTATCGCCTGATAACAGTTCATCTCCGGAATTCCGGCCAGGGAGATTATCAGTTCCATCTGTGCATCCGGCAGTTAAGACCACAATCAGAAACACAATCAGGATTACAGTTAATATAAACACTGCCGGAACAGTTTTAAACAGATTATCTTTCATCATTTACTTCCTCTAAACTCTCTGAATTCTCTGAACCAGAAATACTGCCGGTGGCAGCGAGAGAAACACAATAAAACCAATACCTGATTCTGCCGTTCTGCCAGCGTCAGGGAAATCATATCCGGCAGAACCGTTATCAGTCATATTTCCGGACAAATCCGGCCCTGTCAGTCCTGAAATATCTGTATAATAGAGGTCCCCGCCATAGGTGGTCCATGCCACAATATCACCATCCACAGAGCAGTCATACTGGGCGAAATTCTGCGGACATATGTGATATTCCTCTCCGTTCTTCAGATCATACATATAGATCTGTGAATATCCGGACCGGCAGTCCTCCCAGAAAATCCGGTCGCCGAACACCTGAGGACTGGCATAATCAACATAAGGGCCGGATGCAATCAGCGTTTGATTACCGGAATCAGGGTCTGTGTAATACATATAGAGATCAGAAGTTCCGGCATCTCCGTGAACTACTTCTGTCAGATTTGAAGAGAAATCCGGTCTGCGGTTATTTTTATAACTGTATGATAACTCCCATGCTGAAGTGACATCCGGATTTAGCAGTGAGTAGTTGTCTGCCGCCTCACTGCTTATTCTCTTCAGAGGTACAGAATAGAGTAACAGTTCATAGGGATTTGGATCTCCCGGATCATAGTACGCAGGGGATACCCTGTCCTCATACCAAAAGACGGTGTCATTCTCAATCCACGGAAAAGTGCTCCTGCATATGCTTTTGTAAACCGGAACTGACTTATCTGAGGATATGTTGTACAGATATATATTCCCCCTTGAGAGAAGTCTTAAGGGTGGTTTTCCCCGGATAATCCCATACCTCTTCCACTCAGGATAATTTCCATAAGGATCGTCCTTAAAGTCAGTATAGACAATGTAATCCCCAAAGACATAAGGGTCATATGAATGCCCCTCGGAGAACATGACCGATTCTCCGGCTGAGACCGGAATTATAATTAATAACAGTGCAAATAACAGTGCAATAACCACCCGGCCCATTTTGATATTCTCCCCATTACTACCCATCATGCCAGTCATAAAATCCACAATAATTAATGTAAATCTCTGATTGAGAGACCATAAATACCTCTGGCCAAATCATCGAACAAACAAAACGAAAAAACAGATAGTTCAATGATATGGTGAGAGGCATTTATATAATTCCGGAATAAATCAATTAACCAGGGATAATAACTCATGGCGGGACCTGGGGAAATTAAAATTTGTAAATTAGCAGGGATGCTAATTATTGTTATTGCAGTGACTCTAATAACCGGCTGCACAGCCTGCAAATCAGATGCAGACATTACAGGTATTTCTGCCGCCCCGGTACAACTGCCGACCAAAGAACATTTAATGATAAACTATTCTGAAATATTTGTCCCTCAGTCAGCAGAGGAATTGCTGATAACAAATGGTTCATATGTTGCAGAGGTGGCTTTAAATGAGAAAAAAGCAGGACAGCTCATTAAAGCCGGAGGAAAAATACGTTCAGTTGATTTCATTTTTACTCCATGTCCCAAATATCCGGCATTCTGCCTCTCGTCCTATCCACGGCTACTCATAGATTACAGCGGTCTTACATATTTCGTCAGTGTAAATGAGTCCTCCGGAAAAGTGACTGGAGACGGAATAATCATGCCACAGGATGAGGATGGATATTCAAAAGCCACCTTCGGGAATGAGACATACTTCTTCAACGGAACAAAAATCATTATGGCTTTAAATGAAACAGACTTCATCTTCCCCGACACAGGCAAAGGGGATATACTCAGCCCTGAATTATCCGGACAGTTTAATAATATAACAGAGGCAGATTTTAGAGTAAAAGGAAATATTACATCTGATATTACGGCAGTTATAGCTACAGCCATAAACAGCAGCAGGTTTAAAACCCTGCTAAATGCCGGTTTTAAACCGGAATCTGCAGTGGAGACAGAAGATGAGGCATACAAAAAGAGAATTCTTGTTGTCCTGACCCTGGAATACAGGGATCTCTCATTTGCATTTGCTGCCAGTGACAGAGAAGACTTTGTACGGTATGAATACCCGGAAAATGTATCTTACAGTTATTCAGACCAGAACCACCGTTATACGGCAAATCATGACGACAGAATGGAAAACTGGTGGCTGTTTGACAAAGAAAACAATGAAGTTGTCATGATCTTTAACAGGACTGAAGTCAGGTACCTTAACACTGCCGGGATATGATTTCCATGAAGCAAGAGCAATTGTTATAGATTAAAAACTGGAATAGGTAATATGATGGGGAAAAAAAGAGTTATAAAACTGATATTATTGTCTGCGCTTGTAATTGCAGCATCACTAATACCCGGATGCACAGAAACTGAAGTCTATGACGAAAACGGCAACTGGATCATTCTTCCGGAAGAAAACGGCACAGGCGGTAACAAAGGCACACATATGGAAGCTGATTTTTCAGAAGGGCATTATGAAGGTCTGACTGTACATACGTCCCCAGAATCACTTACGGCAACAGAAGGAAGCAGTGCTGAAATAGGGATCACCTTTTCAGACAAAGGGGATTTGCCCCTTAAAATAGAAAATTATCCCCCGAAATTTCTGATTAAAGACCCCGGTGATATATCCCTGCCGTTTGGAATAATAAAGAGATATTCAAGCGGGAATGACACCGTTGAGATAAAACCCGGTGAGAATCTCACTTATGAAATAGAATGGAATCTGACTGACGAATTCGGAAGAAACATTTCTCCCGGATTATACATCCTTGAAATGCCGGATGTAATGGTCTGGGACGGAGTAACTGAAGAGAAATTTACAGGTGAACTTGGAAAGGCAATATCTGAGGTCATGGTAAAACCGGACGGAAAAATCCTGAATGAAATCATTCCGGTTGATACCGAAAGGGAAGATGAAGAGATAATTATTACTTTTAAGAGTTTTGATGCCAAGTCCACCGGTACAGACCTGATATTTTCAGTTCTTCCAAAAAATCCGGTGTATAACATGACCAATGAAGGAGGAGAAGTCTGGACTTATACTTATTCACCGGATGATAAAATCAGTGGATTTTACAGTATTGACGGTGGGAAGGAAAGATATCTCTGGAATACCAAATTATCAGGGATGAACGGGGACCTGAGGACTTTTATCTGTACAGTTGAACCGCTTGCAGTAACGTATGAAAATCTCTCAGTAAATATAACCGCTTTTGGTCCGGTTGGCGGCGAGTGGAATTTCAAAACCGGAATATGAGGCTTAAAATATGATAATCAAAAGAAGATTACCTGTATTTGTTTCAGCATGCCTGCTTTTCGCAGTCATATCCATGCCGGTATCCGGAGATATAATCACTCCTACCAAAACAGAAGTTTTCTTTGAAAAGGATGGCCTGCCCTACAATGATTCTGTCGAATTTACGGTAAGGTGCTACGGCTATACCTTCTATCCGGGATCAGAGGAATTTACGGATTACATAAACGGGAATTATGAAAAGAAAGAACCGGGAACATACAACATGACTGAGGTCTTTTCATACTCCGCAACTGCCGGACATTACGGCGATGTGATATATGAACCGTTTTACCTGAACTATCGGGTAATTGATCACTGCACACTCTGCGGAGAGACAAGCGGCAAAAAATTTGTTATTGATGATATTGGAGACAGTCCGATTCCGGACTGCAAAAGAGCAGAGTATCGTGTAATCCGGGATTATGATTCTGATGTCTGCCGCATGGAAACAGACAGTGCAGATGCCTGCTTTGAAGAGGAGGACAGGCTGAGATGTGAAAAAGCCGATCTATGCGGTAAATACCTGGAGATTTATGATGAAAACGGGATTTATCCGGATGATACGAGGACCATGGAGGCCGATGGCGTCACTATGGTTCTTACAAAAGAATACCTCAGGTGCACGGACGAGGCATACAGCCTTGATCTCAACTGCACTGATCTCTTAAAGACGGTTCCCTGTGAGGATTACTGTGATCCTGAAGGTCACCCGGTTGACAGAGTATGCAGCCTGCACTACACAATACCAACTGATGAAAACGGCAATATAATTGAAACAGGTACAAAGCAGGAATCCGGCATATCAGACACAATTACAGAGAACACTGCTGTATTGCCGGATGTAAGAAATGAAACGGCTGATAACAAGACATCATCCCTAAACTCCGGTAAAGGTGCAGATAATAATCTCTTTACAGCGATTATGAAATTTTTAGGGCTGATTAAATGAACAGCAAACAGATAACAATTCTGATTATGGCAGGGATTATCCTTATAGCTCTGACTTTGCCGGCATCTGCGGATAAAATAATTCCAACCTCAACAAAAGTCTTCTTTGAAAAGAACGGAGGGCCTTACAACGGCACTGTCAGCTTCACAGTCTCCTGTCATGGATACATTATCGATGACACGGAACCGAATGCCAAACATTACTGGCTTAAGGGGAAATACCAGAGAAAAGAACCAGGGACATATGACCAGACGGAAGTATTCTCATACTCTGCAACCGTTGACCATTACGGGGATGAGATATTTGAACCGTTTTACTTAAATTACCGTGTCATTGACTACTGTACACTTTCCGGAGAGACAAACGGGCAGAAATTTGTAATAGAAAATGCCGGGGTAAGCCCGATTCCGGACTGCAAAATGAGAGAGAGGATTGTTGGCTATCAGTCAATGAATCTTAAGTCTGATGTATGCTATATAAACAATAACCAGTCGGATAAATGCCGGGCTGATGAGAGAGAATCAAAATCAGAGGCATATGACCAGTGCGAAAAATATCTCGAAGAATTTGATAAGAATAAGTTATACCCTGAAGATACAAGGACTTTTGACCGCAACGGGAAGACAATAATAATTACTGAAGCATATGAGAGATGCACTGATAAAGCAGACTCCATTGACTTAAACTGCACTGTATTTGACGATGAAGTTTCATGCAGTGATTACTGTGACCCTGACGGAAATCCCCTTTATAGAGACTGCAACCTCCACTACACAATTCCTACAGATAAAAATGGCAATATAATAGAAACAGATACAAAACAAAAGTCCGGCAAAAAAGATTTAATAATCACTCCTGCAGAACCGGAAAGTCAATCTAATGACGCAAATAATGAAACGGATGTGAATAATATGACATCTGAAGATTTTCAGAAAGACACAGATGACAATCTCTTTACAGCGATTATGAAATTTTTAGGGCTGATTAAATGAACAGCAGACCGATAACAATTCTGATTATGGCAGGGATTATCCTTATAGCTCTGACTTTACCGGCATCTGCAGACCGGGCAATACCTACTGATACGAAGGTTTTCTTTGAAAAAGATGGTCAGCCATACAATGGAACCGTCAGTTTCACGGTTACCTGTTATGGTTACATTGTGGATGACACAGATCCTAATTACAAAAACTACTGGGGTGATAATTACCAGAGAAGAGAGCCGGGGACATACGAACAGACAGAGGTATTCTCATACTCTGCAACCGTTGACCATTACGGGGACTCCATTTACGAGCCGTTTTATTTAAATTACAGGGTTACTGACCACTGTACACTTTGCGGAGAAACAGAAGGGCACAAATTTGTAATAGAAAATGCCGGGGAAAGCCCGATTCCGGACTGCAAAATGAAGGAATTTATGACATACAGGGACCGTGATACTGACACCTGCCGGATACAAACCAAACATTCGGATGCATGCTTTGAGGAAGAGGCGAAATTAAAGAGAGAAGGAGAAATACTCCGTAACAGTTATATCGAAGTCTTTGATGAAGATAAGACGTATTCAGGATATACGAAAACATTCGTGAATGATAACGGCACTACTATGATTCTGACTGAGGAATACTTTGCCTGCGATGAGAATATCTCCAAAATCGATCTTAAATGCCGGGAATTATATGAAACAGTTGCCTGTGAGGATTACTGTAATCCTGATGGTCAGCCAATTGACAGAGACTGCAACCTCTACTATACAATTCCAACGGATGATAACGGCAATATTATTGAGACTGACAAGGGACAGGATTGCGGCATAGCAGAGACAATTACAGAAAAGGGTGCTGCAACCCAGAATGTCAGAAACGAAACTGCTAAGAACAGGACTTTATCTCAAAACTCCCGCACAGATACAGATGACAGTTTATTTACAGCAATTATGAGATTTTTTGGGCTGATTAAATGAACAGCAAAACAATAGTAACAATGGTGATGGCCGGATTTATTCTCCTGGCCCTGACAGTGCCGGCATATGCGGATAGAATAATGCCGACCTCAACCAAAGTCTTCTTTGAAAAGAACGGAGAGCCTTACAACGGCACTGTCAGTTTCACGGTTACCTGCTATGGTTACATTGTGGACGACACAGACCCGAATTTCAAATATTACTGGCGTGGAAATTACCAGAGAAGAGAACCGGGGACATACAACCAGACTGAAGTATTCTCATACTCCGCAACCGTTGACCATTACGGTGATGAGATATTTGAACCGTTTTACTTAAATTACCGTATCATTGACTACTGCACACTTTGCGGAGAGACAAACGGGCAGAAATTTGTAATAGAAAATGCCGGGGTAAGCCCGGTTCCGGACTGCAAAATGAGAGAGAAATTTGTCAGTTTTCCAAAGGAGAAAAGCTCAGACGTATGCTACATCAGCACCAGTCAGTCAGACAGATGTCAGGAGGAGGAGAACGAATTAAAGGAAAAAGAGCATGAATTATGCGACAGATATCCTGAAGTTTTTGATAAAAAAAAGAAATACCCAAAAGACACCGGGACCTTTAACCGCGACGGAGTTACAATGGTGATCACAGAAGAGTGCAGAAAATGCCATGAAGAAGCAGAAGCCATTGATCTAAACTGCAGTGTATTTTACGATGAAGTTTCATGCAGTGATTACTGTGACCCTGACGGAAATCCTCTTCTAAGATACTGTAACCTGCATTACACCATTCCAACGGACGAAAATGGTAACATAATTGAAACTGAAACAAAACAAAAATCCGGCAAATCTGAAACGATAACAGAACCGGATACAGCATTAAAAGGTGTAATAAACGAAACGGCTGAAAACGATACGTCATCTCAAAACTCCCGCAAAGATGCAGATGACAGTTTCTTTGCAGCAATTATGAGATTTTTTGGGCTGATTAAATGAACAGCAAAGCAATAGTAACGCTGGTGATGGTGGGATTTATTCTCCCGGTTCTCACTTTACCGGCATCTGCGGACATAACACAGCCTACCGAAACTAAGATTTTCTTCGAGAAAGACGGAGAACCATACAATGAGTCAGTTACTTATACCGTAAAATGCTATGGCTACATTCTCAAAGTGAGAACCCAGGAATGGAAAGATTATCTGAGTGGAAATTATGAGAAAAGAGAACCGGGAACATATAATATGACAGAAGTATTCTCATATTCAGCTACAGTAGATAATTACGGGGACTCCATCTACGAGCCGTTTTACTATAATCACAGGGTAATTGACCACTGCACACTATGCGGAAAAGCCGGCGGTGTGGAATTTACAATCGAAAATATAGGTGAAATTCCAAATCCGGACTGCAATTACCTGGAATACAAAGTTTACAGGGATTACCATTCAGGAGAATACGGGCCGTGCCTGATGACGACTGAGGAATCTGATGCCTGCAATAAAGAGCAATCAAGGCTAATATCTGAAGGATTTGAATCGTGCAGAGAATATTTTGAAGAATATGATGAAAATAAGATTTATCCTGAAGGTGCAAGAACATTTGAAATGAATGACACAACCATGATCCGGACTGAAGAATACTATGCATGTAATGAGGAGGTACGCAGTATTGATCTCAACTGTTCAGATTTACTTAAAACTGTCCCATGTGAAGACTATTGTAATCCGGAAGGTCAGCCAATAAGAAAAGAAGGCAGCCTGCACTACACCATTCCTACAGACGAAGAAGGCAATATAATTGAACATGATACAGAAAATGATAAAATACCTGAGAATAGCAAAAATATAACAGCTGATAATATAGCTTCATCTCAAAATCTCCGGAATGATACGAATGACAGTTTCTTTACAGTCTTTCTGAAATTTTTGGGCATGACAGGCTAATGTTTCGCAAAAGATGGAATTAATCAAACCGGCTATCTATACGATCAGATTAACAACGACTTACCTGTCTGCATATGACTTACGAATCCTTGTTTCTTGAATCACTCATCTTTACGTGGATTGTGGAAATCCCGTTGATGTACGCTATAATCCGCATTGCAGAAAGAACAGATCTCCTGAAGAGAATAATTAATAGAAAAAGTAGAATTAACAGGAGAAGTGGGAGAGAATGCAGGGAATACAGAGATTATGCGGACAATTGCACAGACTCCGGAGATGCAAATCAAAAAAAAGACCGGAAGACAGATGAAAATAAAGCTGACCGAAAGGACAATCATAATACTAAGGCTAATGCCAATGCTAAAGAAAACCTGAAAGAGAGGATTTCCGGGTTGGATATTTTTGCAACCGGAATTATGATGACGGCACTGACCCTGCCGTATCTCTGGTTTATAATGCCGCCTTACCTTGATATGTCATGGTACCCGGTCAATGGTGAGATTATTGTTGCCGCTGTGGAGTCAGTGATAATCTGGTATATGCTTAAAATAAGGCTGTATCAGGCCGTGACCATTGCCATAATTGTCAATTCTGTTTCTTACGGGCTTGGACTTCTCATCTGACAGGGCCACAAAGGTCCTGATTAAAAAAGTGCAACAGGATGACAGTGTAAGACTGATATTTTAAAATTTTAGCGTAAATCCCCTTGGCTAAAGACCAAGGGGTTTTACGCTCATATTATAAATGAAAGCTCAATGATTGGTGTTTTTGGAATAACCCTCATGATAATTGCAGGAGGAAGTGTATATTACATGTACAGAAAATATGAGAGACGCTGAGCGATACATTAAACAAAAATCCTCCCTTTTTTTTGATCTGCCTGAATAATTAGCAGAAAAAATATCAGACAGATGTTAAAAACACCACAAAAACTGCCGCACCTCAATATTCCGAATATAAATACAGAGAATAACGGCCCGGAATTATAACCACCATGCGCCCACCGGGACAGTCAGACGGAACTGAAAATATCAGCCCTGCAAAGAGAGTCACAATGTAAAGCAACGGCTAAATAGACAAATCCACCAAATACAATTTTTTAGGATTTTAATTCACCCTGCGCCCGAATGTTATTATATACCCTGTTATTAACCTCATAATAAGGAAGATAAACCCGGGCGGAAAACTTCTGCCGGAAACAGAACTGATAACTCCTGATAATAATCATACCAGATGTTTTTTGTTAAATCCGGCACCAAACCGTCAGGCGGGATCTGATAAAGAGAACCTGAGAAGAGAGATTTTCCACGACAACTGAAAATACATTAGCTTAGGCTCTCAAAAAAATCCGGAAATCCTTAAAAATCCGGAAATTCCCGAATCACAGATCCCAACTTCCAAAAAATGACGGCAAAACAGGCCGGACAGAAGAACGGTGATAAAATGAGATTAAAATATCAAAGACACAGAGAACCGGAGAAAAAAATCAGCAGAAGATGCAGAATTAATATAAAAGGTTTTAACAAGATAAACAGCAGCCCGGAAAAAACTCTTAGGACAGTGAAATTCCACCAGACTGCTAACAGGTATTACCCGGACACTGATATAACAATTACTAATTTCACAACAGAAATTTCCAGGGCTAAATTCCCAAAAAATGCTGCAATTTCCAAAAAAATGGTGATGCCTGCATGAACTTTGAGGATGCAAAGAGAAGAAAGGAGGAGATCAGGGAGAGTATAAATCTTCTTTTCCTACCGGAAGATGTGGTTGAACTAAGGGCATTATCCGATTTCAAGACATACAGCGGCTACTTTAAGAACCATGACAAGCTATCAGACGAAGCCTTCAGACTTGACATATCCGGAGAAAACGGTATTTATGTAACCTTAAACGAGGTAAACCCGGTTCTATATTCAAGAAGAGCAGACAGAATCAGGCAGCTCACAAAAAAAGATGCAGCAACCTCGGATGCCGACATAATCAGACGCCATTTTCTTCCGGTGGATATAGATCCCGTCCGCCCGTCAGGCGTATCATCCTCAGATGATGAGCATAACTATGCACTTAAAATGGCAGAGAAAATTGCAGCTTTCTTAAGTGAGCTGGGATTTCCAGAACCAATATCCGCCGACTCCGGAAACGGTGCACACCTCCTGTACAGAATTGACCTCAAAAACAGCGGTGATGCAACTATCCTCATTAAACACTGCCTTGAAACACTTGATGCCCTCTTCTCAGACGAAAAAGCAGTTGTTGATAAGGGCAATTACAACGCCTCACGAATCTGGAAATTATACGGGACACACGCCCGGAAAGGTGACAGCACAGAGATTCGTCCCCACCGGAGATCGGGCATAATTTCAGCCGCTGATAATCAGGAGACCGTCCCAAAAAAACTTCTCATAAAACTTGCAGAGGCAATTCCGGGCAGAAACAAAAAGGAGATCCCGCCGGCCGGCAATTCAGAAATTATAAGGGAGGGGAATGGAACAAATTCAGCTAAATTTCCGGGCAGAAAAACAGCACTTGCAGACTGGCTTTCAGCACATAACATAAAAGTCAGGTCAGAGAAACACTGGCAGGGCGGAACCCTGTATATTCTCAAAGAATGCCCGTTCTCTTCAGCCCATAAGGACGGGGCATTTGCTATTCAGTTTGAAAACGGTGCAGTATTTGCCGGATGCCACCACAATTCCTGCGGTGCAGGCAGGCAGAGATGGCAGGAATTACGGGCGATGTATGAAGGAGAGAAGACTCCCGGCAGGAAAACGGTTAAGGAGCAGAATGACAACCGGAAGACAGCAATATCCTCTCTTTCCGGCGGGAATGATAAACTCCCGGAGATAATTCCCGAAGAAAACAGCGAGAGCAACCAGGATGACAAATTATTAAATGACATTGACACAACCTCCGCCCAAAATTCCGCCATCGAAATTCTCAAAAACGGCGACCCGCTTAAATTCATCCTCGACACCTTTGAGAAGAACCACGTAGGAGACAGAGTTGTCGCCGAGTGTATGGCAATGTCAGTTGCCTCCCAGTCGGTTTATAACACAAGCGGTCTTCATGTATCTGTCTCCGGAAATTCCGGGAAAGGCAAGACCCATGCCTGCAAAACAATGCTAAAACTCTTACCTGAGGATTTTAAACTCTCCGGAACTGTAAGCGACAAGGCCCTCTATTATAACCCAAATCTAAAGGCAGGAACCATCTTCTGGTTTGACGACACAGCCCTGTCAGATGATTTCCAGGAGATAATTAAAAATTCCACCTCAAACTTCACAGAAAGCATTGAACATATGACCCTCACAACCGAAAGAAAGCTGAAAATATGCAGAATTCCTGAGAGGTGTGTCTGGTGGCTCTCAAAAGTTGAGGATGCCGGTGATGATCAGGTGTTAAACCGGATGCTTACCGTCTGGATTGACGATTCACACCGGCAGGATGAGGATGTTCTTAAGCACATTAAAAGAAGTGAAGCTGAGGGCATACCAGAAACTGCCGAACACGAAGGCATCCCGGTATGCAGGGAGATCTGGCGTATCTTAAAAGAGAGGCAGGTATATGTCAGAATACCATTTGCAGAGAGAATAAGATTTTCAGATGTTCACAACCGGAGAAATCCAACAATGCTCTTTGATCTGATAAAATCACATGCCCTGCTCTTCTCAATGCAGAGGGAGACCCCAAAGGAAGATCCGGATGTGAAATATATTGATGCGGATGAGTCGGACTTTTATGCCGCCCTGAAACTCTATAAAAAGATCAGCCGGGATAACGGAGATATGTCATCAAACCTTACAAAGAACGAAGCCAACACGCTGGCAGTTATGGAGAAGATGGAGTGGAACTTCGTCACAGTCGGAATGATCCAGGAGGCGCTCGGCTTCTCCTATTACCAGGTCAGAAGAGTATTTCATGGTTATTCAGCAAGAGGTCTGAAATATGCCGGGCTTTTAGAGAAGTGCCCCGCCATATCACTGGATGAGATGGTATATCCTGAGGAATGTGAATTTGGCACTGCACGAAAGAAGGTCAGAAGGTACTCATTTAATTATCAGACCTACCGTGAGTGGATAACTTCACCCAATATCTCCCTTGATAGTGACGGGCGGAATTCCGGAGGGGACATTAATAATAACAGACAGGATACAATATCCAGAAATCACTGAAGAGGAGATGGCATGACTCTTAAATACCTCCGGTTTATGCCCTTCCCACCCATCTCATCATGGTTCATATTTGCGGATTTGCAGCATGTTGGCAGCGTATTTTCAGCAGAGAACTGCAATCAGAAAAAGCTGTTTAAATCTGCCAAAGCTGGATCTGAAAGAGTATTTGAATTTCATACCGGCAAAAATAATATTTTGCAGCAGATCCCGGATAACACAGAAGAGAGGGTAAAACAGTTATTCATTATAACCTGCTTCCCCGCTTTTTCTTTCTGCAGCAAACAAAGAGAAAAAATGGCTATTATTCATTTAAATCAACATTTATATGATTATATCAGTTCTTCTCTTTGCAGACTTCATCCTGAAACTGTACGCAGACATACCGCATGTTGCAAACATCCCCGTTGCGGCACTGTCTGAAAATCCGGTGATGGCTGACCATTCTTCTGGATCACTTACCTTTTCAGCTGACTAAGCTTTGGCAGCCCGTTTCATATTCTCATACAACTGAAAAATCCTTCTGTGCCATATCCGGAAAACATCAGCAGAAATCAGTTATTTCTCTTTAACAACATCCGGCTCAATTCTCTTTGCCATATCATAAACCTCTGAGGCAGCGTCATATCTGCCAAGGTGAACAAGGGCCTTTCCTTTCTTTGAATATGCAGCAGCATAATCAGGCTTTAAGGCAATTGCCTGATCATATATCTCAATTGCTTCTTCATACCGGCCGGTTTTTCCAATGGCATTGCCTTTCTGATAATAGAAAGAAGCATCATCCGGATTTATGCTTATTGCCATATCATACGCCAAAACTGCATCATCATAACGGCCCAGTTCAGTAAGAACAACCCCTCTTATACAGTGTACTTCCGGATTTTTGGAGTCTATAGCAGCCGATCTGTCCAGAGCAATAACTGACTCATCATAACGTCCAAGTGCATGTAAGGCAAATCCCAGATTATACTGTATTTCAGCATCATCCGGACTCAGGCTGACTGAATTCTCAAGCGCCTTAAGGGCCTCAGGGTAGCGTTCCAGCTTATTTAAGGCAAATCCTTTATTAAACCAGAGATCAGCACCTTTCGGACTTATACCGGCAGCCTTATCAAATTCTGCAAGGGCTTTGTCATAACGGCCCAGCTCAAAGAGACTGAGAGCTTTGTTATTGTGATATCCGGAATTATCAGGCAGAATTACAAGTGCTTTATTATAAGCATCCAGAGCATCCTCATAACGTCCGGTCTCAAAAAAGGCATTTCCACGATTAAAATATGCTTCTGAATAGTCAGTTTTAATGCTTATTGCTTTATTATAGGCTAAAAGTGCTTCATCATACTGTCCAAGTGCAGACAGTGAAAGCCCTTTATTATTGTAACTTTCTGCAAAGTTTATATCAGCGGCTATGGCACTCTCAAATGCCACAAGAGCCTCCTCATGCCTGCCGGAATTTAACAGAATATTTCCTTTGTTATTGTAAGCTTCAGCAAGCCGGCCGTCAATTCCGGTTGCCAGATCATATGCCTCTATAGCTTCATCAGGACAGCCAAATTTATACAGGGCATTTCCCCGGTTGTAATGTGCATCAGCATCACCGGGGGTTATTGCAACGGCCTTATTATATGAATCAGTCGCCTTGTCATACATTGAGAGGCAGTAATATGCATTGCCTCTGCAATAATGTATTTCAGGATATTCATCTTCAGATACGGAGTCATATGCTTTTAAGGCCTCTTTGTACCTGCCGGAATCATACATCCGGTTTCCTTTCTCAAATGCCTCTTCCGGGGGATTAATTCTGCTTAAAAAGCCCATGCCATCTCACCTGAATAATATTTGCACCTAAAGGCAAAAAATGAGTGTATTGTCACCCGGAAATATGCCGCTTTGAGGTGAAAATTTCAGAGAATATAATTTGCAGTATTTGTAGACATGCAGAAGAATTCAGACAATATAGCTGCATATGCCCGCACTCATATGATATCTTAATTCAGGGAAGGCTGACTCAGAAGGCAGAAGATAAATCTAAATCCGGAAATATAGACTTAGGATGCAGAAGGTGATTCAAGCCCGGGATATAGATCAATATATAATAGACATAACTTACAAAAAAAGAGTATTAATATTTATTCCTTCTTTCAGGCAGGATCTGACACTTTACCCATAAAGAGAATATTGCCGTCATCCGTATCCTCAATCATAAAAATGAACGGATGATCTGCTAAAAATACCGGGACAGGTTCTTCATCCATCACTGCTGTAAGCCTCATCACAACCGCAGTTGCAGCTGCTGCCTCGGTGCCTTCCTCATTTACGTCAACATATGCCTTATGGATAACATCGCTGATTGAGAGGCTCTTTGTCCCGTCCATACCGGAAAAGTCTGCCATATCCGAGAATGCTACGGGCATTCCCATAGCAGCAAGGGTTTTTGAGAGCGAGTACTCAGTTTCGAGTTTAAACTTCGGGAAGAATACCTTCACTTCCTTTTCTGCAATGGCTCCTTTAAGTTCTGTGAGTCTGTCAGCATCAAGATTCTCTTCAACGGCTTTCAGATCATTACCCTTTGGCAGGATTACATACATGGCAAGTTCTCTGCCGGAATCATGGTCATACGGCATCTTAAGCATCTGAAGGTCATCGTTTTCCATATAGCCAAATACTGCGTCCTCATCTGTCCTCTGCATCATATCAACCGTTACAGACTTTCCGGAAGCGGTTGTGAAGGCGGCCTCATGGGTATTGTTTACATCAAACTGCTTTACCCAGTCACCTTTGAAATATACTGCATTGGTGATTACAAGCCTTGTAAGTGGGTCAATCATACCCTGCGGGATTAAGTCCTTAATCTTATCATGGGTCTCATCCTCTGCCCACTTATTGATTGTAAGTCTTGACTCTTCAGGCTGATTTATGAAGTCAAGATTTGTTGTGTCAGCCGAGTAATAGTCCTTCGCCGTTTTGATGTAATCATCCAGGAAAGAGTATGTCTCTTCGGCCCAGAGTGCATTGGCAACGCTCAGTTCATAATCAGGATCTCCGGCGTTAATTCCGGAATTTATACTCAGAAATCCATCTCTTAAAACCTTAATCCCCTCAGGGAAGTGGAATACAGATTGTATCTCATCCGCAGTACCACCTTTTGCTCCCTCGTACACAAGTGCAAAGGCAGATGAGATGGAATAGGGCGAGAAGAAGATGTTTTCATCCGGATTATCCCCTGCTGTCAGTTGCTTGTAAAGGTCAAATGCAAACATGTTATCTGCACTGGCAACTGCCTTTTCTGACTCTCCTGCACCGGACTCATCCGGGCCCGTTGTAGGCTGTGGCACTGGAGTCTGTTTAGCCGTCTCTTTGGCACCATCACCTGCACCATCTCCTGCGTCAGGTGTCCCTGTGCACCCTGCGAATACAGCAAGACAGATAAGCAGAACCCCTGCTGCAAGTGCCGCAAATAATTTTCTTTCCATACCTGAATAATAGTCATAAAGCATATTTAATCTGGCGTTGACTTCGATATTTTTCGCAGTAATACACCCAAACAGCATAAAAATGTACACTATGGGTTGATCTCTTTTCAAAATCTCAGCGTCAACTCACTATTTTATCAAAATATTAGAGATGCTGCGGAAAAGGATTTTCAAGTGTAATATACGTGTGCACTGTATGCAATTTTGAGCATTCTCCCCATAAATCCTATACTTTGGAAAATGATAGTCTTAAATTGGAATTCAGAATTTACAGGACAGATAGTGTACAAAAACGGCTGTTTGGGTAGCATAACAATGCAATTCTCCGGGGATTTACTACAGATTGGAAACATTCAGATCAGGGCTTACCATTTACATCATAATTCCCGCATTGAACATTAAATGACTTTGAAATTAAACATAACTGGTTAACATTCTTGTAAATAAAAGTTGAGTTATATTAAAAAAACCGGTACAGATGACAATATATATACCACAAGAACAAAAAAAATATATATACAACAAATAATCTGGTGATAAATTTGATTTGTATTAAAAAAACAATTATTTTTCTGGCATTCTTTATTGCAGCATTAATGTGCATACCCGTTAACGCTGCCGAAGAAACTGCAGATGACGTAGCAGTTGAGATAGTTGAACACTCTGAGGAACTCATTGGCCTTTGTGTAACAATTCACGATGAGACCGAAAAAATTGCTGATGACAAGTCCCTTGATCAGGACCTACGTGAACTTGCTGAAGGAATTCATGTCTGTTCACACGAACTTGAATCCATCGCAGAGCATATAAACGAACATGCCCTTGAGCTTCAGAACATTGTCGCTTCAGGAACAGCAGACAGTGTTGCGATAGCTGAGGCTGTTAACGAAATAAAGGAGCACTGTGGAGAGTTCAGTACCATGGTTGAAGCAAAGCATGAGGAGATACATGACCTTGTATTCAGTGTCCCGGAATCACACGAGGATTATGCTGATGCCACACATGATGCTGCCCACGAAGCAGGCGAAGTTGCTGAACATATTATTAAACACACATCAGAACTTGAAACAATAGTTGCAGCAGAACCTGCCACAGCATCAGCAAAGACAACACTCTGCACTACCAACGGCGATGTTACTGTAAAAGTAACAGAGATCAAAGGTTATTCTGATGAACTCTTCAGCTCAGCCGAGTCCATACTCCTTGACACCAAGGCAATTGTTAAGGACGATACAGTAGATCAGGAGATCCGCGACCTTGCAAAGACAATACACCTTGTATCCCACAAACTTGAGGACATAGGCGCTGACCTTCAGGAAGATTCAGCAGAACTTGAGACCCTCACCGCAGACCCGACTGCAAACGAGGCCGCAATTAAGGCTTTAATTGCTAAAATGGAGACAAACACAGCAAATTATACCGCTATGCTTCAGGAACAGCACGAGAACATACACGAGCTTGTATTCGTGGCCCCTGAATCACGTGAAGATAATGCAGATGCCGTCCATGACAATGCTCACAGTGCAGAAGACATCGCAGATCACTTAAGTGAACAGTTGACCGGATTTACAACTGCACTTAATACACCGGCAGGGCAGACAACACAGTCACAGGCTACCCTGGCACCGGCAACAGCAAAAACCTCTGCTCCGGGATTCAGTGCACTTCTGGCATTATGTGCAGTCCTTGGTACAGTTGCATGTCTTGTAAGAAGGAAATAAATAACGGATAAGTGAGAGATAAATGCATATATCTGATGGAGTCCTGCCCCTGCCTGTCATTGCAGGTGGCTGGATAATCACCATCATCCTTCTTGCAGTAACACTCAGGTGGGCAGGAAAAAATGGTGATATCGCAAAAGAAATTCCAAAACTATCTGTTCTTACAAGTGCGTTTTTTGTAGCATCCCTGATCCATATTGACATTCCCCCTTCAAGTGCACACCTGATTCTAAACGGACTGCTTGGTATCCTTCTCGGACCGCTCTGCTATGTTGCGATGTTTATCGGACTAACGCTTCAGGCCCTTTTGTTCCAGCACGGAGGTCTGACAGTTATCGGAATTAACACACTTAATATTGGAATTCCCGGACTTATCTGCTATTTCATCTTCATGGCAGGATATAAGAAGAAGATCCCGCTTGCACTGCTTGGAGGTATCTGCTGTGCACTTGCAATATTCCTGACAGTGGTCTGTCTGGTAAGTGTGCTTGTCATATCCGGAGATCAGTTCACAGCAGTTGCAGGAGTGCTTGCAGTTGCCCATATCCCGATTATGATCGCTGAAGCCTTCATCGGCGGTGCTGTGGTTGGCTATATCGCAAAGGTCAAACCCGAACTTCTGCCCATACCACTTAAAGGTGAAAAATCCGGTGACCGGAACAACAATGAATAAATTATAAGGAGATATTAATGAAGAAATTACGCTTATTAACCCTGATCGGACTTGCAGTGCTTATGGCAATGCTTTTTATCTCGCCCGTTTCTGCACATAAGGCATTTGTAGGGGCTTTTTTGACAGGAGACGCAGATGACGAGGTACAGATTAAGGCATGGTATGAGGGCGGTGCCCCGATGGCAAACGCTGAAACAACCATTTACAAAATAGAAGACGGCGAGAAGGTAGTTTATCTTGAGGGTACAACCGATGAACAGGGATTATTTACCTTTGAACCTGAGTACAAAGTAACCGAATACGCAATAAAGGTAGAGCAGACAGGACACCGTGCAAAGATGGACCTTGATCTTGAAGGCGGCGTATCTACAGGAAATTCCGGTGATGAAATGCCGCTTTTCGCACGTATTATTGCAGGATTTGGTTATCTGGTCGGTCTTGCCGGACTTGGAATGATCTATTCGGCACGGAAGATGACTAAGGGACAGTGAAAAAAGGCATAGTGCAGAAATCAGATGAAATATCCTGACATAGATAAATATGCGGATATGGATTCCCCCATACACCGCATTGAGCCACGGATTAAGGTTATATCTTTTGGAATACTCATTGTGTCCGCCGTATTTGCAGGCAGCATCCGGGCGGCATCCCTTTTTCTTATTTTATCAGTACTGATACTTATTATATCACGCCTGCCTCTCAGGTTTATCCTTGGGCGTGTGAAGATAATCTGTGTCTTTCTGGTGCCGATTCTTCTGCTGATGCCGCTGACTGTGCCGGGGACTCCCATATTTACAGTTGGATTTATGATATTGTCTAAGGAGGGGCTTGACTTTGCAGTCCTTGTGTCAGTCAGATCAGTTGCCGCCATCATTCTGGTAATAACAATGCTTGGAACTCAGAGGTTTGATACTACACTTAAAGCTCTTTCAATGCTTTATGTACCGGGAATTATCATTCAGATGCTTCTTTTCACCTATCGGTACATCTATGTGATGATTGATGAATTTATGAATATCTGGTGCTCTATGCAGGCGAAGGGTTACAGGTTCAGGTTTAACAGCCATGGCCTGTCAATGATTGGAAATCTCATAGGGATGCTCCTGATTAAGAGTTATGAACGTGCAGAGCGGGTGTATCAGGCAATGATTGGGAAGGGCTATACAGGAAAACCAGTCTCCTTCTCATCGTTTAAAATTACCGGCACAGACTACCTCTTCTGCTCTGCTGCCATTGTTGCTGTTACAGGAATTTACATCATAAATCCGGGATTATTATGAAAAAAGCCATAGAAATTACCAATCTGAATCATCAGTACAGCGATGGGACCATCTCGCTTGAGAATGTCTCTATCTCTGTTGATGAAGGGGAGATGATCGCAATTATCGGGCAGAACGGGGCGGGGAAGACGACACTGTTTCTCCACCTGAACGGGTCTATTAAAAGTCCTGATAAGAATGTGCTGATATTCGGGGAGAATATCGGGACAATGCAGGTTGAGGAGCGAATATGCAGGGTAGGGGTAGTATTTCAGGACCCGGATGACCAGCTCTTTATGCCGACTGTGTATGATGATGTAGCCTTCGGACCGATAAATATGGGACTTTCAAAGGAGGAGACTGACCGCCGGGTAAAGGAAGCACTTGAGACTGTCGGACTTTCCGGTTTTGAGAACCGGGTACCTCATCATATGAGCTATGGGCAGAAGAAGCGTGCTGCTCTTGCGGCTGTGCTCTCGATGCAGCCCAAAATTCTGGTATTTGATGAGCCTACAGCGAATCTTGACCCAAAGAGCAGAGCCATATTTATCAGGTTAATTAATGACCTGAACAGGAATATGGGAATTACAACAATTGTTGCTATGCATGATGTCAATGCTGTGCCGTCTGTTGCTGACCGCATCATTGTGCTGAACAGGACTGTTGTTGCAGACGGAAGTTCACAGGAGATCTTTTCTGACATTGAACTTTTAGAGGAGAACAACCTTGAGGTGCCGGAGATCTGCAAACTGTTCTGTATCCTGGGCTGCTACGGCTGCACATGTGACACTGTGCCGCTTACAATGGAGGAAGCAGCACTGGCACTGGATAAGATGACCGGAAACAACGGCGGGAATGTTGCCCTTAAGAAGGATGAACATACGGATGAGAATGTGAAGAGCACCATCTGCCGGTTTTCTCTTTAAACCATTTTTTGACACATCATCATTAATTTGTCCAAAAAAACCAGTTACTACCTCACGACACTGCCATTTTATTGTCTGACCGCTGAAGTGAGTAAATCAATAATATGAATTATTCCGGTGCTATCCGGAAATATAATGTATTACCGCCCTGAATCCTCAACCTTAAGTGTCCTGCCAAAAAAATCAATAAATATATATCAGGACAGAAGGATTTTATATAATTATGAACGAACAACCCGCCCGTCAGAAGATGTCCGTAAAGGAGCTGATGATAGTCATCGTCATCTCACTTGGATCATTTATGGCGGGACTTGATGCCACAATAGTCAATATTGCTCTTCCCTCAATAGCAAAAGCATTTGATGTCTCAACAGTGACGGCCTCCTGGGTTCTGAATGCTTACCTGATAATCCTTGTCAGCCTGCTGCTCGCCGCAGCCCGTCTTGGTGACATAAAGGGATACCGGAAAGTATTCCTGGCAGGTTTTGCCATATTTACTGTTGGATCTGCATTGTGCGGATTTGCCTCCTCCATTGACATTCTGATAATATCACGTATGCTTCAGGCAACAGGAGGGGCGATAATAGCGGCACTTGGAGCAGTGATGGTCACAAGCTACCTTGCACCATCACTTCGTGGGCAGGCACTCGGCATTGTTGCAATGTTTACCATGCTTGGAGCGGCACTTGGTCCTGTCATGGGTGGATTTTTAACAAGTGCATTTTCCTGGAGCTTCATATTTTATGTCAATCTTCCGGTGGGAATCATCGCCATTCTGCTGGGACTGCATACTCTGCCCCGGCAAAATCCGGTCTCGCCAGGAGGTAAAATTGACATTCCCGGAGTGGCACTTGTCTTCATTGCATTAAGTACTCTTATATATGGATTAACCTCCCTTCAGGGAACAGATTCAACGGGAGGAATTCCGGCCCTGATTATATCCGTAATATTCTGGATTATATTCTGGTTCAGGGAAAAGAGAGCGGGAGAGCCGTTGATAAATACCGGTCTCTTCTCCAACAGGGCATTTACCATTCAGAATATAAGTGTCATGCTCATACAGATGGCAATGGCGGGAGTGATGATTCTGATGCCGTTCTTCCTGGAACTGGTAAAGGATCTGCCGACTGACAACGCAGGAACAGTCCTTCTTGCTCTCCCAATCGGAATGATCCTCACATCACCGATTGCCGGCAGATTCTCAGATGTGCTGGGAACTAAGAAACCTATTATCGCCGGATTCGTAGTCTGTGCCATCTCACTCCTGCTACTCTCAACAATCAGCCAGAATACCAGTGTAGGCCATGTGGTCATATATCTCTTCCTTCTTGGAGCAGGAACAGGAATCGCATATGCACCTCTAAACAGTGCAGTAATGGGAGAATCGCCGGAAAAAGAGAGGGGGACTACCTCCGGCATGATAAAGATGATGACAAACCTTGGTTCTTCACTTGGGGTTGCTCTTGTCATGCTGATTGCCACCGCAGCACTCGGACCTAAACTTGCAGATGAGTCCATACACAACCTCCCGGTCTCAGATCTTGCCGGTGCATTTGATGTTGCATTCCTCTTCCTGATGGGAATTGAGATTCTCGGAATTGTACTGATGCTCTTTGTCAGAGAGAAGGAGAACGGGTACAGCACTGACGGTGAACCTGTAGCCGGTTTCTGACCGGAAATCCGGGATACTCTTATCCGGAATTTTTTACTGTATAAACGGATAAGAAAACCTGAAGATGAATTGTCAGCAAAAAAACCGGCATAATGATTACACTATGTGCACCATCCTGTCCGGAAAATGAATAATGAACGGTCAGGAGAGACATATGAGAGAACCATCACGTTTAGAAAGGGTCAGAGCACGGATACAGGCACTCATGGAAAAACCGGCACCGGGTGACAGAACTGCCCGGTTTACCCATGTATTCCTTGCTCTTGTGATCATTACCAATACGGTTGCCGTAATTATATTCACAATCCCTTCAGTGGATGCATCCTTCTCTTTCGGACTAAACCTTATAATTACCTTCTGTCTGCTGGTATTCGCCATCGAATATATTCTCAGGATATGGTCCTGCACCAGTGCACCGACCACTGCAAAGAGATTTTCTGAACGTCTCCGGTATGCAACCGGGTTTTATCAGATAATTGATCTGCTCTCGATAGTTCCGCTGATCTTTCCGGTATTCTTTCTTAGTGATTTTGCCCTTTTGCGTGGATTCAGACTGATCTCAATCTTTAAGCTGGGCCGTTATGCCCGGAATTCCACATCACTTGACCTGCTAAAGCGGGTTGTCTTTAAGAAAAGGGAAATCTTCACCATCATGATATTCTTCCTGGTCTTTGTTATTTTATTCTCATCAACAATTATGTACCTGGTGGAGAACCACGCCCAGCCGGATAAATTCTCCAGCATTCCGGCAGCAATATGGTGGGCAATGATGACGGTGACAACGGTGGGTTATGGCGACATATACCCAATTACTCCGCTTGGAAAGGTTCTTGGGTCATTTATCACCCTTGCAGGTGTACTGCTCCTTGCCCTGCCGTCCGCAATTCTGGCTACCGGGTTTATCGAAGAGAGGCAGAAGAATAACGGAGATAAACCCGATAATTCAGAGGATTATTTAGAGAAATCAGGACAGATGATGGACCTGCTGGAGAGGGCCGCCGGACTTAGAGAGAAGGGTATAATTACTGATGAGGAATATTCAGAGATTAAAGCCGGAATTATCTCAGAGAAACGCTGATAATAGGGAATTGCATTACTCAGGGTCACTCAGGGACCTCATATATTATAAATATGGTAATTTTGTGCCGGAGAAATGCCTTCATCTAATTTTTCGGTGTTACTTCCGGTAGTTGCTTCCAATACTGTTCTCCCCCGATTTACCGACACTTAAAATAACATCGCATCCTGCATTAAGAAGAGAATCCATTACAGGCAATGGTATTTTTTTTTGTATAATCTCTGCTGAAACACAGCTATATATCAGAAATTGTTATAATATTTTATATCAACTGTTAATACATGAAAAATAAAACTCATTTCTCAGGGCTGTCTCCCTTTTCACTGGCAGTTATTGCCGTAATTCTGTCAGCTCTGTTTATAGCCGGACTGTCGCTTGCAGGAGGCTATGCAATGGATAAAAATGCCCCTGCAAAATCCGGGGATCAGGTAAGTGTATATTATTCGCTCTCTTTTCCCGGAGGTGCTGTATTTGAATCAAATGTAAATGACACACCCCTTAATTTTACACTCGGAAGCGGAGCTATGATCTCCGGATTTGACAGGGCAATCAGGGAAATGGTTCCGGGCGAGACAAAAACAGTCATTCTAACTCCGGATGAGGCTTACGGCGAGAAAAATGAGAGTCTTGTAAAGAAAATTCCATTAAATGAGGCGATTGATTTAGTAAACGGAATGAACAGGGAAAATATCACAATATCATTCATTCCGGGTTATCCCTGTCCGATGATCGAATATAAACTTCCGGAAGGGAAATTCATGAGATATGTGTTTACCAATATAACGGAAGATTCGGTGACTGTTGACACAAACAGGCCGCTTGTCGGAAAAGATCTCCGGTTTACAATTACTCTTGATTCAGTCATTAAAAGGGCATGATGAATATAATTCAACCCTTTTAATGTTATCAGCCCAAAATTTTCTCTTTAATGATCCATAATTACTTTCCCTCAGGCATCCCGCATTGAAATTGTGAGGATCATACCCCAGATATATTTTGCATACGAGATAAATCAAAACAGATTATATCACCCTATAAAAAAGTGCACCGTTTCATCATCATTTGTGAACCAGGTGGTTCATGGATGACTTTTTTTAAAAATTTAGCGTAAATCCCCTTGGTCTTTAGCCAAGGGGATGTAAGCGACATCATCTTTGTTCTCATATATATATTTCGTAATTGTAGTTTTACCAGAAAATATATGGGGGGTTGAAATTAAACTAAATCTATATGTTGAGAGCCTACAAATACCGAATCTATCCTAACAAAGAACAGGAGAAAATGTTCTTTCAGCATTTCGGTGCCTGTAGGTTTATCTACAATTGGGGTCTGGAAAATAAGATCCGAACTTATGAAACAGATGGAAAATCAATTTCGAGATTTGCATTACAAAAAATGCTGCCTGATTTGAAATCAGAGCATGATTGGATGAAAGATGTTAATTCGCAATCAATACAGAGTGCATTGTTAAATCTTGAGAATGCATTTACTCGTTTCTTCCGGGAAAAGAAAGGATTTCCAAAATTCAAATCCCGAAAAAATCCAGTGCAGTCATTTTCAGTTCCACAACATTATATTGTGAATTTTGATACTCATAAAATTAAATTACCTAAAATTGGATGGGTTAAAACAAAATTACACAGGAAATATGAAGGAGTTGAAAAAACTGCAACAGTGTCAGTCACCTCAACGGGCAAATTTTTCATTAGTATTCTGATAGATGATGGACAGGAGCAACCTCCTGCACAATGTTTTGATGTAAATACAACCATGGGTGTTGATGTAGGTATCAAAGATTTTGCAATACTTTCCAATGGGGAAAAGATTGACAATCCCCGATATTTGAAGCAGTCACTTCTCCGACTGAAAGTGTTGCAAAAACGATTGAGTAGAAAACAAAAAGGTTCTAACAACAGAAATAAAGCAAAAAATGCAGTAGCAAAAATTCATGAAAAAATTCACAATCAAAGAAGCGATTTCCAGCACAAACTCTCTTTTAGATTAGTATGCGAGAACCAAGCAATTGCACTGGAAACTTTGAATGTTGAAGGGATGTTAAAAAATCATAAACTGGCACAACATATTGCTGATGCATCATGGAGTTCATTTGTTACTCAATTGGAATATAAAGCACAAAAACAAGGTAAAACTATCTTACGGATTGGACAATTTGAACCATCTACAAAAATCTGTAGTGAATGTGGATATTACAACAGGGATTTGACTTTATCTGATAGAGACTGGATTTGTCCGGATTGTGGGATACATCATGACCGGGATATCAATGCCGCGATAAATATCAGGAAATTTGCTTTAGATAGACAGAATCTAATTGGAATATAATATTTTTACACCCTTGGGACGAGGGGAAGGGCCTGTGGACTTACGAACAATGGTTTGGGGTATGAAGCAGGAAGCCTCTGGGTCTTTAGCCCAGAGGTAGTTCACTAGTCAGATCTCCGGCAGACTGTGTGAGTGTGCTGAACATGCAGTCCTGAAAAACCGGATTAATTATTTTGAGGCCAGAACCGGTTTTTCCGGAAATATATTAATAATATCAGTACGAAAAGGGGAATAAGGCTTACCGGGTCCAGGGTAATAAAAACAAAATTCGGGATGGAGGGATTATGAATGGAAAAAAGAAAGGATAGGAGGATATTCTCCAGAAAATCCTCATTTACGGGATTTTTTATCATTATGTTGTTATTCATATCATGCAGCACAATGACAGTATCAGGGGCAGCAGAGTCTGGTTATATTTCAGAACAATCCGGATGGCCAAAGGAAGTATTTGCACCTTATATTGACACAACACTCTGGAGTACCAGTGCCGGCGGTTACTATGACCTGAAGAAGGCATATCTCTCTACCGGGCAGAAATATTATACCCTGGCATTTATTGTGAGTGACGGAAATGCCAATCCGACATGGGGGGGATATACCAGTCTTGGAATGGATTCAGACCACTTTGTAGATAAAATAAATTATATCCGCTCAGTAGGCGGTGATGTTGCAATATCCTTTGGCGGGGCAAGCGGAGTTGAAATTGCGTTAAACAATACCGATGTTGATACCCTGACATCGAAATACCAGCAGGTAATTGACAAATACAATCCAACATGGATTGATTTTGATATTGAAGGGACAGCAGTTGGTGACAGGCCTTCCATAGGAAGAAGGAGTATATCTATTAAAAGATTACAGGATAATAATCCCGGACTTAGAATCGGATTCTGCCTCCCTGTAACTCCGACAGGACTTGATGCCTATGGACTTAATGTAATTGACAATGCTACCGAAAACGGCGTCGAAATTGACATTGTAAATCTAATGGTTATGGATTACTATGATGCAGCTGTCCATGGAAAAATGGGTGATGCTGCAATTTCAGCAACTGAAGGAGCTTATAGCCAGCTAAAAGAACGAAATGTATCTGCAACGCTGGGTATGACACCAATGATAGGGCAGAATGATGCTGCCCAGGAAATATTTACCATAGATAATGCAAATCAGGTTGAAGAATGGGCCGAATCAAAAGACTGGGTCACAATGCTCGGCATGTGGTCAATAAACAGAGATAACAATGGCAGTGAGGGTACTGCAATATTCCAGTGGTCACAACTGGACCAGGAAAACTTTGAGTTCACAGATATATTCAAAAAATTTACGACCGGATTTACATCAGCACAACTAGTGATTCCGGATATCAGCATCCCTTTAAACTCCACATATGTAATTCCTGTTATGGTCTCCGGGATAACTAATGCAAAGGAGGTCTCATGTTCATTAAAATGGGATTCTTCAGTCATAACGGTTAATAAAGTTAAGGCAAACAATACAGTATTTCTTGGATCTTCAGTCACACTTAACCTTACAGAAGAGCGGGCGGATCTGATTCTTGTCAATACAAATTCAATGACAGATACAGATCTGAATGCCTTATTTGACATCTCAGTGGTCCCAAGAGGAAACAGCGGAGATTCATCCATGATATCAACATTTAATGCAACATGGACTGATACGAATATGGCAGAATACAATCTTGAATGCATTAACGGAACTATCAGTTTTTTTGGGGTTAAAGGCGATTTCAATGGCAACGGAGTTGTTGATATTGGCGATGTATCTAAAGTTGCATATATGGTTGCCGGACTGACATCAAAGAACATGGCCGCAGATTTTAACAATGACGGAGATGTCGATACAGGAGATGCTGCCAGAATCTCATGGTATTTTGTGGGAAAAATTAACAATCTTTAATATTTTCTTATTTTAATCTGCATTTTCCATTTACAGGCAGACAGTGTGTCGATCTTTCAGTAAATAGGAATTACAGAACTTCCGGTATACTGTCTCAGGACAGATATTGATTTAATTAACCGCCCGCTGAATAACCACATTAAAACAGTGAATAATATCCATTCTGTCAATGCCGGTCTGAGTTTCCGGAAAAGTACTTTCCCGATCTTCCCCCATGAACCCGCACATAAAAACCAGTATGCTCAGTGAAGACTGCGTTTACTTACTTATAGTATAATATCCGCGTGATCCTGCACTTTCTTCACGGCGGCGGCAAATCAAAAACTACGAGATAAAACTTATTCAGTTTAAATGACATCTTCACCTTTAAGTCCACATAATGTGTGCCAGCCACACATTTTTAAAACTTATTTGTCCCCTAGCTGTTTTAACGGAGATATATACGAGGAAAACATTATTATGCCAGTAAAAAGGAGAGAAAAACTGTTTGGATTGGAGTATCAGTTACATGGAGAAGTGAAAGGCGGGTAATTTAGAATAGGGATTTCCGGAAAACACTGAAATTGTGGAGATCAAAAAAGGCAAATGAGAATGACATTGATTAAAAGGACTTAGGCAGGAGAACAGAACAATAAACTGGCAAAAGAAGGAAATGCCGCCAAGCAGAATAGAAAGTTCACCCTAAAATAGCCAGAAAATCACATCAGAATATAAACTCCAATATGGATTTAAATCACAAAAAGAAGTCCTAAAAACGCATAATAGTGCTGATATGGGGATTTGAACCCCAGTCGCAGGAGTGAGAGTCCTGCATGATTGGCCGAACTACACTATATCAGCAATACTTGTGCCTCTAAAGATTGTCCGGACGAATATTTAAGAATTATCATTTCAATCCTGAAAAATCACGGTTTTTTTAGCCTCAACCATCATCACCGGTAAAATTCAGCTGAAAAAACGCAGATCATAACATCATACCGGGCACAGTGCGCACTTTTTTTGTTACTGCACAAACCTACAGTAAAGATTGTTCATAATTTCCTCATATCAAAGACCCACCTCAGGATTCCGGGGGCGACATTACCACATGCTGAATACCCCTCCACAATAAACCCACAGCCCTTTGCATAATCAATAAAATCCCCCACCTGATTCTCCGGCCTGAAAGAGTAAAAGTGAAGATGCCCATCCTTCTTTAAAATTCCTGAGAGAACAGGAATGACATCATCCATTCCGTAAGGTGCCGGCGCGATTATCCTGTCAAACAGACATCCAAAAGAAGACCCCGAATCAGAAAGAGAGCCGGTGACAGACCCAAAGAGAGAGCCGCAACAACAGACATCACCGCATATGACATCCATACTCCCACAAACTGAATTAAGATTCATGTTTTCCCGCATATAACCGCAGGCCTTCCTGTTCAGCTCCATAGCAATAACATTCCCGCCCCTCTTCGCCGCCGGAACAGCAAACGGCCCGACACCTGCAAAGGGCACAAATACAGACTCACCTGCCTCAACAAGAGAAGCAACCCTCATCCTCTCAGAGGACAACTTTCCGGTGAAAAACGAATCCTTAAGATCAACCTTATACGAAAAACCATACTCACGGTGAACCGTCTCAGTCCCGCCGCCATAAATAACATCAAAATCAAAAGTCCTGAAATCACCTGACAGTAAGGACCGCTTATTCAGAACAGTCCTGATACTCTTTCGGGAACAACAGAGAGCCTCAGCTACAGAACCGGAATATGTTTTTGCAGATACCGGAAGTGAGAGCACTGCAATATCTCCAATGGCATCAAACCGGCCCGGAATTTCATCCAGCACCCCGTCCGGAATAACGCCCTTAAGCCGGGACTTAAAATCCATCAGAAAAATATTCTCCGTATATCTATTGATATATTTCCCCGGATAAGAGAGAGTCCACCGGAGAACTAACATTCAGAACCGGAATTTATAGCCGGAATTCCGGCTATAAACCCTTCTCAAACATCAGGTAATGCGACCGTGAAAAACCCATCCTGCCGTAAACTTCAATGGCATTCAGGTTATCATCATCCACATAAAGCCTCAGCCCGCAGACATCCCCCTCTGAAACGGATAGTTCAGCAATAAATTCATAAATCTTTCTGAAAATTCCCTTCCTCCTGAAATCCTCCCTCACATAAACACTCTGAATCCACCAGTAGCTGCCGCAGTTCCAGTCACTCCACTCATAAGTTATCATACACTGCCCGGCAATCTCACCTTTGCACTCCGCAACAATGTAAAATCCCCGGCTCTCATCTTCAAAAAGACCTAATACTCCCTTGAGAGCAGTATCTGCATCAAGCACCCGCCCTTCAGTCTCGTATGCCATCCGGATGTTATTCCCGGAAATAACAGCTGCATCATCCTCCATCGCTTTTCTGACAGTGACATCCATACTAATCCTGCCATAATATGAACAGAATCACACATTACAATACCGAACCGGTTATGAAAAAGAGGCAAATTTCCGGATAAAAAAACAGAATAAAATTGACAGATCCCAATACATATACCGAAAGTAAAAACTATACCAGTACGTACTAAACATTTTAAAATATACATTACTTCGGTAAAGAATATATTAACCTCAGCCGACATTATTCCGATGAAGAAAGATCAGACCTTCAGCAGAGGTATGATGCTTGTGGCAGTTCTTGGAATTGTCGCAGCATTTGCACTTGTCTGCGGCTGCACTGGAAGCTCAGACACACCGACAGCATCATCCGGTACAGGACAGAGTACTGGCATCAGAACAATCTCAGTAACAGGATCAACAACAGTTCTTCCGGCAGCTCAGGCAGCAGCCGAGTCTTTCATGATGGAAGACAAGAGTGCTGACATCATGGTCAGCGGCGGAGGATCAAGCGTAGGAGTACAGGCAGTCGGTGAAGGAACGGCTGACATAGGCATGGCTTCAAGAGAGCTTAAAGATTCAGAGAAGGAGAAATACCCCGGCCTTGTCCAGCACGTAATCGCACGTGACGGCATTGGTGTCATCATCTACAAGGACAACCCGGTAGAGAGCCTCACAATTGATCAGCTCAAATCAATCTACAAAGGTGAGGTCACAAACTGGAATGAAGTCGGCGGAGACGACATGGAGATTGTCGTAGTCGGACGTGACAGTTCATCAGGAACAAGAGAAACTTTCTCCGAACTAGTAATGGACAAGGAAGACTTCGTTGCAACACAGATGGAGAAGAACTCAAACGGTGCAGTCCAGCAGACTATTGTAAACACACCCGGTGCAATCGGATATGTCGGACTCGGATACATTGACGATACAATCAAACCTGTTCAGATTGATGCAGACGGCAACAGGATAATGCCATCAGTCGAAAACGTCCAGAACGGTTCATACCCAATCGCAAGATCACTTAATATGTTCACCAACGGAGAGGCAACCGGACTTTCCAAAGACTACATCGACTTTATCCTGAGCAGTGACGGCCAGGCAATAATCGAAGAAGAAGGATTCGTCTGCGTAAACTAACTTAAAAAATAAACTTAAAAAAACCCACAAACATTTTTTCATATCATCCTTAAAATCCGGATTCATTTAAGCTAACAGAGAATCAAAGCTGATGCAACCAGATTTGTCTCAGATGAGGATGCAAAATTTATGGCTGATTTCATCCGGAAACTTAAGTTAACTTTCCGGATGATTGTACATATTAAGTCTCCTATGAAAACTTATATATTTCATCCATCATCTTTGAGCTATTGCTCATGAGTGACTTTTTTGCCCGGAATAAATTATTACCGGGAGATAATCTCTGACATAAAAGAGACCGGAGACAATATTTAAAAGAAGAGGTGACTTTATTAGTAATAAAGTAAATATTCAGGCAGGCAATATGGAAAAGAAAATTATCAGAATAATAAACAATATTGAGACATCAGTATATCTCTGTCTCCTTGTTCTCCTCACAATAGTGATAATCTTTTCACTTCTGGAACTGGGATATATGCTCTTTGCAAGCCTGATATCAGGAGACTTCATGCTGTTAAATCCGGGAGGGATTTTAAGCTTCTTTGACTTCTTCCTGCTCGTCTTAATAGGCATTGAGCTTATGGAGACAATAAAGGCATACCTTGAAACCAAGAGAATACAGGTAGAGATCGTCTTAATACTGGCAATAATTGCAATAGCAAGAAAAATAATAATCATAGACACTCAGATTACAGAACCACTCGTGTTGATGTCAATTGGTGTAATTATATTTGCGCTGACAGCCGGATATTATCTCATCAAGAAGGGGAATTCACTGAGTAAAGAGAGCAGATAAGGGATAATTTCCGTCCGATGGCAGGGCAGAGATAATAACCCGTAATCAGTTAAAAAATAATTTTTTAAAAGAATAACTACAGTCACTGCCGGCCGTAAGCATCGTCAAACCTTACAATATCATCCTCTTCGAGATATTCCCCAATCTGAACCTCAATAACTTCAAGAGGAATCATGCCGGGATTTCTGAGCCTGTGCATAAATCCGGCAGGAACAAATGTACTCTCACCATGCGTAAGAGTCCGCACCTCTTCGCCAAGTGTTATCTCCGCACACCCGCTCACAACAACCCAGTGCTCACTCCTGTGATGGTGCTTCTGCAGGGAGAGCACACTTCCGGAATTGACCGTAACCCGCTTTATTTTATAGAAATTCTTCTCCTCAAGAGTTGTATATGAACCCCAGGGCCGGAATACTGTCTGGTGAATCTTTGCAATATCGTCACCCTTCTCAAGATAGATATTCACAAGCTCCTTGACAGACTCAGTATCATCAAGATTGCAGACCAAAACCGCATCCCCGGAGTCGATGACAGCAATATTTTCAACACCCAGGAGGGCTATCTTTCTGCCTCCTGAAGATACAAAATTGTTCTTTGACCTTAGGAAAAGAGCATCGCCGCAGTTGCCTGACTCATCCTTATCCCTGACAGCATACATGGATCTGAAACTGCCGAGATCATTCCATGAGAGAGTTAAGGGAACAACCGAGACCTTATCTGACTTTTCAAGTATGCCGTAATCCATCGAAATACCGTCAATACTGTGATAATTCAGATTTCCGGAGAAGAATTCATCATAAATATCTTTACGAAACTTCAAAACCTCGCCGAAGAAGACCTTTGTCGATAACAGAAACATCCCGCTGTTCCAGAGATATCCTTCATCCAGATATTTCTGTGCAGTCTCCCCGTCAGGCTTCTCCTTAAACTCATCCACAAAATAACCGTTCTTAACCGGAATTCCGGCTTTGATATACCCATAGCCTGTCTGCGGGCTGTCAGGCTTAATCCCGAATACCACAAGAGAGTCCCCGGCCAGATCTTCAGAGGATGCAATCACATCACAGGCAGCGCCATCGAGCATATGATCGCTTGGGAATACCGCGGCAGTGCAGTCACCGCATTCGTCATAGAGCACCTTCATCCCCCACATTACCGCCGGAAGGGTGTTTTTGCCCACCGGTTCTTTAAGGACATGCTCAAAAGGTATGGAGTAGCCAAGCTCTTTTATCTGGTTTATCACATGATATTCATACGGCTCCCCCGTTACAACGACTATCTCATCAGGAGAAGAGATCTTTAATGAACGTAAGTATGTCTCCTGAAAGAGCGAGTGCCCGTTCATCTTTAAAAACTGCTTGGGATACATCTCCCTTGACAAAGGCCACAGCCTTGTGCCCACACCGCCGGCAAGAATAATTGATTTCATGGATATAACTTATATAAAATTGTATTTACAGATAAAAAAAGATATCCGGCGGAGAAACCAAGAGAAGATGAGCAGGCAAAATATTATAAATATTTAATGCTTTAGAACTTATCATCCATATGCCTAAAAGATCAGGGTTTATCATCATTATCACCATTGCCTTTGTGGTTTTTCTGACCGCAGCTTCGGGCTGCACCACAGGAACAGAGAACAAAAACGATGACGGAATGTACAGCCAGACATTCAGCAGCACAATCACACTGCCGGAGCAGCATTACAGACAGGACGGGACATGCTACTGGGTATCTGACATCATGATCACAAATAACGGCTTAAAGGATGAAAAAAACGTAGTTGTCAGATGCAGCCTTAAAGAGGCAGATACAGGCACTGTTTCAGATACAGAGACAAAGTATTATGAACTGTTTCCGGCAGGTGAGAACAAAGGATTCACAGTTGAACTTGATGGTGACTGCGGCAAAAACTACGGAGTAGGAGTTAACATTAAAACGGAGGACAAATGAGGATTACAGGAGTTATCGCAAGTCCAAGGGGGAAGAAAGGGAATACCTACCCACTCTTAGAGGCCGCACTGAAGGGTGCGGGGGATGAAGGGGCAAAGACAGAGATCATCAATATTGCAAAATCTGAGATCAATTACTGCAATGGATGCTTAAAATGTTTCAAATCCGGAAAATGCATCCATGATGATGATTTTGAGAAAATATTTTTAAAACTTATGAAGAGCGACGGCATAATATTTGCATCACCAAATTACATCAACTCAGTCACCGGCCAGATGAAGACATTCTTTGACAGAATGGCGGATGCCATACACTGCCAGATGTTTGAGGGGAAATACGGATTTTCCATCAGCACAGCAGGAGGTTCAGGTGCAGACGAAGTTTCGGAATATATGAACCAGACACTCCGGGTGCTTGGCGCTGACACGACAGGACATATCGGAATGGATATTGCAGATGCAGAAGAAGGAGCTAAACCCTGGGAGAATAAGGCATACGAAGAAGGTAAAAAACTTGCATCTGCTATCAGAAACAATGAAAAATTCCCGGAACAGGAGGAGTTTCATAAATATATGCAGGAGAGAATGGAGAAACTCATTACTGCAAACAAGAAGGAATGGAAGCACGAATACAAATACCTGAAGAAAAAGAAGGGTGAATAAACCGGAATTTTGTGCTGTCCAAAAAGAGCATAAAAATAGAAGTTCAGGCAGAATTATGCCCAGTGCAGGACAATCCTGCCTTAATCTTCTTTTCAAGGTTTAAAAGGTGAGTGCCGGCCCAGTATAATTTCCGGCACCGTGGACACCAGCAGAACCTGAGCTCTCTTCTGCCAAAAGGGGCATAATCCGCACCATCAATCTCTTCAGGGCGTGCAGGTCTGAGCAGAGTATTGCAGAGGGTGCACCTTTTCATCCTGACTTTAAGGTCACCTGATATAAGGCCTTCACCGATAATCTGACCAAGCTGACAGAATACGTCATCAGATGTTATGTGTACCGCAGAAATACCCTCTCCTCTCTCTGCAAGTTCACGATCCCTTGTCAGAAGAATTCTGCCCTCACCCTCTGCAATTTTTAAAAGAATGCTGTCCTCTCTGCTGTTACCTGAAATGACGACATCGGCAGAGAGTGTATCATAACCCATGAAGCGCAGATATTTTGTGAGTGTTCCAAGCATTCTGTCGGTTAAGAATTTAGTGCCGGAATCATCTCCGCTGCAATGACTGTTCTCCGGACTGAAAAGTCCTGTCGCAGTAGAACTGTTCGCATTCATGGCTGAAATTCCGGATTATACTATTATCGGGATTTTTTCACCGCATGAATCACACTCATCACCATCAAGATGAACAAACCTGTCCATAAATCCAACCCTTTCTATGAGCAGTGACCCGCAGTTGTGGCAGTATGTATTGGTATATTCATGGCCTGCAACATTGCCGATATATGGATATCTAAGCCCGCCTTCCTTCGCATAACGGTAAATCTTCTCAAGTTCTGCAAGAGGTGTTGGCGGAATGTCAGTCATGTTGTAATCCGGATGAAACCGTGTGAAATGAACGGGAGTATCCTCACCGAGATTTTCATATATCCAGTTTATCATTGCCTTAACCTCAGCCTCAGAATCGTTTAAGCCCGGAATAACAAGGTTTACAACCTCAATGTGCATACCCTTCTCCTTTGCCATCATAGTCGCGTCAAGGACAGGCTGTAGCTTTGCACCGCAGATCTTTTTGTAGAAATCATCGGTGAATGCCTTAATATCAACCCTGAAGGCATCAAGCATGCCGGAGAGTTCGGTGAGGGCCTCTCCGGTTATATATCCGTTTGTGACATAAATGGTCTTTAAGCCCTTCTTTTTGGCAATTATTCCCATATCAAGGTTATATTCATGCCAGATTGTAGGTTCGTTGTATGTCCATGCAATAGATGAACAGCCATGCGCAAGCGCTTTATTAACCCCATCTTCAGGTTCAATCACCCTGAGGTAATCAGCTGTTTTCACATCGACCTGCGAGATCTGCCAGTTCTGGCAGTGCCTGCACCTGAAGTTGCAGCCGACTCCGCCAAGGGAGTACACCTTTGTACCCGGAAGGAAATGATTGAGCGGTTTTTTCTCAACCGGGTCCACAGCCTCTGCCGCAACTTTCGCATAACTCTCCGCATACAGTGTCCCTCCCCTGTTAACCCTCACTGAGCAGATGCCTGACTTTCCGTCACGGATTCTGCACCTGTGGGGGCAGAGATGGCAGACTACAGTACCATCTCCTTCTCTTCCATAAAGATTTGCTTCACGCATTCAGTTTCACCCCTTAATTATTTCAGTGCCGAAAATACGCTCGTAATACCAATATATCTTTTGATGATATTATCGAAATGGCCGGACAGGAGAAAAAAGAGAGATCCGGATATGTACATTTTAAAAAACATATATGCTATTGAGGACAATATTTAGAATCAGAATGAAAACCATTGTTCTTTCTGTAGGAGGTTCAATTATTGTCCCTTCACTTGAATCAAATAAAATTAGCGAATTCGCTTCTGTTTTAAAATCGCTCTCTGAAAAATTCAAAGTTTTTGTCGTTATAGGTGGTGGAGGAGAGGCCAGAAGGTACATTTCTGTTGCGCGATCCCTTGCCATTGATGAGGCAACCTGTGACGAAGTCGGCATTATGGTGACAAGAATAAATGCATCGCTTCTATCGTGGGCACTTGGAGATGATGCCAGCCCGGCAGTTGCAGAGAATTACAATGATGCACTGTTATATTCAAAGACTTCACGAATTGTCATTATGGGCGGCATAACTCCCGGACAGACCACTGATGCTGTCTCAGCTGTCCTTGCAGAACGCTCAGGTGCAGATCTTTTGGTGAACGTAACATCAATAGACGGCATATATTCTGACGATCCAAAGAAGAACAGTGAAGCAGTAAAATTCGACTCACTGACACATGACGAACTTGTTGATATTGTTTCATCCGGAAAGATGAAGGCAGGCTCAAACAATATCATTGACCTTGTGGCAGCCAAGATTGTGCAGAGAAGTGAAATTCCGCTCCTTGTTATAGACGGAAGAGATCCGGCAGCGTTTAAATCGGCAATTCTGAACGGGGAGAGAACAGGAACAATTGTCAGCAGTGACAGAAAAATGCCAAAACTTCTGTAGTCCGGAAATAACTAAAGCAAGAACTGCCTGAGAGTCACTGCGCTTTTTGGCACTCCCGGAACCGGTATACCGGAAAAATCTCTTTTTATTCTGCCTGTGCAGATCTTCAGGAACATTACACCATCTCAGAAAAACACCAGAATAAATTGTTTAAATCCGAATAAACGCCCACAATATGAATATTTGCAGGAAATTCGTGATAACTCCCATTGCACCGGAATTCAGACCCAAATCGGCAGACATTAATATGCAGACGTTCAATATATGTTGTCCCACGGGGTAGTAGGGTAGCCTGGTCCATCCTAGAGCGTTTGGGACGCTTTGACGGCAGTTCGAATCTGCCCTACCCCATAATGTTGAAAGATACTGCATGCAGGATCTTTTCTGTTCTTTTTAATCAATACATCAGAGAGGATACTAACCTTAATTTCCTTGAATTTGACAATCCCTTCCAGATTCTGATAATGACCATTCTCAGTGCACAGACCACTGACAGAACAGTCAATTCAGTAAAGGGCAGACTTTTTGAAGCCTACCCCGACCCGTCTTCTATGGCAGATGCTGATATCTCTAAAATTGAGGAGATCATCAGACCTACCGGATTTTACAGGGCAAAATCAAAGAATATCAGGGGCGCATCTGAGATGCTTGTCAGGGAATATGAGGGAATTGTTCCGGACAGCATGGAAGAACTTGTAAAACTTCCGGGTGTCGGCAGAAAAACGGCAAATATTGTCCTGAACCATGCCTACGGGATAGATGCCGGAATTGCGGTTGACACCCATGTGAAACGGGTATCTTTCAGGCTTGGGATGACAGACAATACCAGTCCCGACAAAATTGAGAGAGATCTCACATCGCTCTTTCCTAAAGAAGCCTGGGGAAAGATAAACTTCCTGCTCATCTCACACGGAAGATCAGTCTGCGATGCAAAAAAACCTGCCTGTGACAAATGCTGCATAAAAGAGTTGTGCAGGTATTACAGGGAGAATAACTCTCCGGATAAAGAATAGTTCCGGAAAAAATAAATTTTTCGGGATATTTATGTAAAATTCCCGCTTTGATCTATCATTTCTGATTCAGATACGCATCAATCCTGTCGCCGACATTCTCTTCAAGATTTCTGTACCAGAATGCGTAGTCATAGCGGTGATAGACTCCTTCCGGATATGAACCTGTGTCCAGATTTTCTCCTTCCGGAATCGTCGTTGTCAGTGCCATTGTTTCCATATCAATCTGTGCATCGGAGTAATTGCCAACCTCACGCAGGAATTCTCCGGTTGAATCGTTGTAAAACCTTGCACCGAGATTTTCAGATGCAGGAGCATAGGTTGAATCTGTCTTCCAGTTCAGGGGGTTTATGCAGTGTGCACCCTCCATCAGCATAGGGCCGCCAACTGAAGTCGGGGACTGGGAATTGTAGGTGACAACAACTCCGGTATCATCTGCCCCTTTGGCCGCTGTAAGACCGGCTTTTGCAAGATCATCGTCTGTTACAGTATAGCCGATAAGATACGCTGCAACCATCCGGCTGCGAAGCTCTTCATCGTCACCGAAGCGATCTTTAATAAGCTCAATAAGTGCCATTGTTCCCTGGCTGTGACCTGCAATGATAAAAGGCCGGCCTTCATTGAGATTACTGATATAATAATCAAAGGCATCTGAAACATCGGCAGCACCCTGCTTAAACTCATTTGTATCGGTTGCAAGCATATCATCTCCCGACATCTGAACACCGGTTGACATCTGCCGGTAGTAAGGGGCAAAGACGTTGGCATCTGACTGATACACGCCTGCCTGTGCCTCAAGGATACCCTGGGCAAGTGCCCGGTCTACATCATCCGTTATAAGCATTGAACCGGATGAATTGCCGCTGACAGTCGGATAGACATAAAAGACATCCACTTCCTTTTCTGCGGCCGGCAGAGAGAGCCAGTTGTATGAATCACTGTAATCAACGCTGTTATCCGGAGAAATAACAACAGCATTCTGTTCATTTTCTTCTGCCGGAACCTGACTGTCGGCACCTGTGCAGCCGGCCGTCAGAATAAGGCAGATTCCAACAAATACAAACAGAATAAGAGAAAAAACGGATCTGTTTACTGCAACAGAATCCCTTTTCTGAGACTTTACCATACAGTATATTACTTTTACAGCATTATAAGAAGTTTCTTTCAGGATATTTTTCCGGAAAAAAAGATACGGACATATCTGATCCGCTTTTATTCAATTCAGCTCTTATCTTCGTCCAGATTTAATTTTGCATCAAATACGCATCAATTCTCTCACCAACATTCTCCTCAAGATTCCTCCACCAGAATGAGATGTCATAGCGGTGATAGACACCTTCTCCGTGAGGACCGAGGTCCAGAACTTCACCTTCGGGAATCTCTGTTATCAGTGCCCCGTTCTCCGGGTTGATCTCAGCACCAGTGTAATTAGCCACTTCACGCAGGAATTCTCCGGTTGAATCATTGTAAAACCTTGCACCGAGGTTTTCAGATGCCGGGGCATAGGTTGAATCTGTCTTCCAGTTTAAAGGATTGATACAGATTGCACCCGGAAGAAGCATACGGCCGCCTTCGGAGGTTGCAGACTGGGTATTGTATGTTATGACAACGCTGGTATCATTTGCAGACTCTGCTGCCTTAAGACCGTATTTTTCGAGATCTTCGTCAGTTACGGTATATCCAATCAGGTAAGCTGCAACCATCTGACTGCGGAGTTTCTCATCGTCTCCAAAGCGATCCTTAAGAAGCTCCATAAGTGCCATTGTTCCCTGGCTGTGTCCTGCAAGGATAAAGGGACGACCTTCATTGTAATTATTCAGGTAATAATCAAAAGCATCCTCAACGTCAGCTGCACCTATCTTAAATTCCTTAATGTCAGTTGCCACCGGAGTCTGAGTCATATCAGCACCGGTTGACATCTGACGGTAATAAGGAGCATAAACATTTGCATTTGACTCAAATACACTGCCCTGTGATGTAAAGACACCCTCTGCCAGAGCTCTTTCATCTTCATTTGTTATATCCATCAGGCCGGTTTCATTGCCGCTGACTGTCGGATAGACGTAGAATACATCAACCTCTTTATCTATAGCCGGAACTGAGATCCAGTTGGATGAATCACTGTAATCCACGCTGTTATCCGGAGAAATAACAACAGCATTCTCTTCATCCTCTGCTGCCGGAGAGGGACTTTCACTGCCTGTGCATCCGGCTGTTAAAATAAGGCAGATACTCACAAATAGAAAAAAAAGTGAATATATCATTCTGTTCAGAGCAACAGAACCACTTTTCTGAGACTTAACCATAATAATATATTATTCATATTCTGTATAAAAAAGAGCACTTATGAATATTTTCAGAAAATATACAGATTTAATAATAAAACCCATTTATTTTCTCTTCAGAGATATGTGGCAATGATGAGGTAAACCATACCTGACACAAAAGCAGCAGCAGGAATTGTAAGAATCCATGCAGCCACAATCTCCCTTACAATGCCCCACTTAACAGCAGACGAATATCCACGTGATGCACCGGCACCCATAATCGCGCCTGACATCGCATGGGTTGTTGAGACAGGGACACCAAACGAGGTCATAAGTGAGAGGACAGTACCACCGGCAGCTGATGCAGCAAAACCCTGATATGGCCTGATCTTTGTAATCCGGTTCGCCATCTTCTCAACAACTCTCCATCCGCCAAGGAGGGTACCAAGGGAGATCATCAGGCATGAGGATATTATAACCCAGAACGGCACTTCAAATTCTGTTAAAAAACCTCCGGCAAGGAGCATTGCAGTGATCATTCCCATCGCATTCTGGGCATCGTTTGCACCATGACCGACAGCCTGAAATGCACCGGCAATAATCTGAAGCGGTTTGAAAGCATGATTCAGTTTGCTGGGATTTGACTTCTGAAAGAGGCGCATAATGATAAGGCCAAGAAGCAGTGCAGATATAAGCCCAAGCATCGGAGATACAATGATAAAGACAACAACAGCCAAAATACCCCTGACCTCAACAATATCAAATATAATCAGTAGCGGGACAGTGAATGAAATTCCGGCAAGGAAGGCCGGAATCAGATATAAGCGCCAGTTCTCGTTTTTATAGATGCAGACTGCCAGGAAGAGAAGAGTAAAGAGTGTGCCGCCGGCAAGCATAAAGAAGAGAAGGGTTTCAGCAGTTCCGGCAGTCGGCCAAACTATCGCACCAAGACCACCGCTTGCAATACCCGCACCCAGAAGCCCGCCGATCAGTGCATGACTGCTTGATACAGGAATTCCAAAGTATGACGCGGAAAATACCCAGATCACAGCGCCAAACATAGCTCCTAAAAGAAGCTGGCTGGTCATAAATGAGGGATCAACAATGCCTTTTCCAATCATAGCCGCAATTGCGGTTGTGAAAACGAGTGGCCCTATAAGGTTAAAAAAAGATGCCATTAAAACGGCTTTTAAAGGTGAAAGTGCCTTTGTAGCCACAATTGTTGCAATGGAATTTGCGGCATCATTAAGCCCGTTTACAAAATTAAAGAGATAGGCCAGTATTATGCCAGCTACGATTATCAGAAATTCCATGAATCTTCTTCAACCTCTACGAGTGCTTAATTGCTATATCGCCGATTACATTCGCCGCTTCTTCACCGAGATCAGTCGCAATCTCAAGAGTTTCATAAATTTCCTTGAGCTTGATAATTCTTATTGCATCATCACTAAGAAATAATTCCTTAAGTGCCCGGTCCAGGATCTCATCTGCCAGATTTTCGAGGCGGTTTATCTCAATACACCTCTCTGAGATGAAATCGGGATTTTTGAGATCTCTTAAGGCACCTGTTACAAGAACAAGTTCCTCGGCCTGAAGATGAATAAGCTTTGACATCTCAACCATATAATGATCGGTTTCTTTGATATTGTATGTGTAAAGCTGCCTTGCAATGTCATCAATATGATCTAAAATATCATCAAGAACCTTTGCAAGTCTTGAGATCTCCTCCGGCTCAATAGGAGTTATAAATGTTTTATTTAATATCAGATATATCGAATGGGTGATATCATCACCCTGATTTTCGTAAGCCTTTATCTTATGGCAGTCATTCATAGGATCATTGAAATTCTGAATCATTGAACACAAATGAACAGATGCCTTTTTGATCACTTCTGCCTGTTCTTCAAAGAGATCAAAAAAAACTTTATCCTGAGGTATTATCCAGTCTCTAAGGCCCAACCTTTTTCACCACTTAAAATTAGTCTGCAAATTACATTAACATTTAGTAATAGAACCAAAGTGAACGGTAGAAAACAAGCACATTATAAAAGAGAAAGAATTGATAGAGAGCATTTTGACAACAAATAACAGGAAATCAACCCTCCTTTTTTTCAGCAAAAAATTCCGGCGGACAATAACAGACTGCACCGGATAAAAACTATATATTATAGAAGCAATTACAGATCAACCGGAGGATGTGGGTTGTTATACGGGATTGCATATTACTATATTGCAGGGATGCCCCTGATAGTACTTATAGGGCTTATAACACTGATTTTTCTTTTCATGACCGGAACTGTGGTTATGCTGAATAAAAGAGGCTATCATAAGATCCCAATGAAATGGCATTTCATCTTTGGAAAGATCACAGTAGCGCTTGGGATAATTCACGGAATTTTTGGTATTTTTGTATATATGCTGTGATTTTTTGCCGGATTTTTTGGGTAAAAAGAGATTTCCGGTGGACTTACCGAGGCATCTCAGCCGGAAATTTAAAAAAATATCAGTGATTCAGGAGAGCCTGAAACTGCTGCTCCCCTTTGCCACGTTGTGTTTAAACTCAGGATCGTCTCTCTCTGCAACTGACCAGAGGAATTTTACATCAGTACCTTTTGAAAGTTTTGAGTCATAACTGTCCCCTGTATCGAGATACCTTGAAAACTCTACTGTGGTTTTGCCGTCTTTTTCCATGCCGCCGGATGAGAGAATGCTGTATTCACCACCCATATCTGTGTCATCCGGATGCGGGCCGTAAATTCCGATTGAATACATATCATGTATATTTAATACAGAGTCTTCAATGTAGCCGAGAATTATATCCGCATCCTTCATTACAGATGTCGGACTGAAGCCGACAGATACCCAGCCTTCAGAGTTGCCCGACATTCCGGCGTACAGCTTCTCATCGTCATTTCGCCAGTAAAACTCAAATTTACCGTCATCTGATCTGAAGACTTCTTTATATTCACCTTCAGTGATGACACCATCCGGGGTCCAGGGTGTCATTTCCTCTTTATCTTCACCCGGAATTTCTGCCATCACGGTTGGCAGAGGAGTTTCTGTGGTCTTTGCCACTGTTGGCTGTACTGTTTCTGTACCTTCACTGCCCTGATCTGAACATCCGCTGATACATACAGATAAGAGAAGAAGTGACAGAAATGCTATAATTACAATTACCCCCTTCATAATCCAGAATGTCCCGATGACACCATAATACTATCGCCGGCTTTTATCATATCAGAATTCCGGCTATAAATAATAGTCATCCCTGTTTCTGCCCGATTTAATTCTGATAATAACCACCACTGCAATAATGAGTACAACTGCCGCAATTACCCAGATATAAATACCGTTATCATTCTCAGCACTGCCGGTGGTGTTTGAACCGGCAGCAGAGTCCGGCATTTCAGTATATCCGGCAGACACTGTGGCTGTCGCTTCTATGCCGCTCCCGGAATTACCTGCTTCTGAGTCAGCAACGGAGGCTTCCGGTGTGTAGGAGTCTGCCGGAACAAACCCTTCAGGGGTTGCGGCAGCCGTTTCCCGGACTATGTTCTCAGGTGTCGGCGTTGCTGTCGGGGTATAATCATCATAGACTGTAAAGGTGGTATTGGTTACAAAGGCATAATCCGGAGCATTTTTTGAGTCTTCCTGATTGAAGAAATAATCCACAGTCCATGTTCCTCTCCACGGGATCATATCGGCTTTTGCACCGGCTATAAGGCTGCTGATATTTACTGAGTAATACCCCATGCCGCTGTCATCGAAGAGTCCGCCTTCGTCATCTCCGGGTGTATAAAAAACATCCCTGCCGGGCCGGATGTAGATCTCCTTGCCGTAAGGGGTTTTGAGAATGCAGATGTAATCCGATGTAACGTCCCATTCGTCAGTGTCTGATTCCGGGACTATCTTTATCCATGAGATATGGTAAAACTGAAAATCTGCCGGGTATTCATCTTTCAGTCCGGAGATGTCACCGGGCGTATAGCCCCATGCTGTGCCGGATTCGATATATTGTGCAGGGTAGGCAGATGCCACGCCGGCAGATAAAGCGATGACCATAGCAACAGCCACAACAGCAGCCATAATTCCGGCAGGAAAAACGAGTGTGGCAGTGGCGGTTATGGCAGCTTCCGGATTTTTTCCGCTAAAATTCCGGGGATTAAAATTACCGGAATCAGAATTACTGAGAATCGAGTAATCAGGATTAAAGTCATTGGGATTTAAGCCGTAAGAACCCTGTATAGCTGATGTTAATCCGGAGGGCTTATTCTCCGGAGCAGTTTTATCTTTCAAAAATATTACCTCCATCTGATGTTACATCTACAGAGGGAGAGGATATTATTTATATTTAGGCCGGGATTTTACAGAAAAATGAAATTATCCGGATGTGAAACAATAACAGTCCAGAATAAAAATAAAGCCGGATTATAACTTTATTTTACAAGGGATTAAATATCTAAATTCTTAGACACCGCTCTGGATGCACAGCCTGTATTTTTGAATTTAAACTGGAAGAACCATTTCAATGCAAAATATCTACCAATATCACATATCACACCCTCAATTACTATTATCTTTACTCACACTTTGACATCCCATCTCTTTCTTCCTCAGCGCTCCGATCTCATCCGCTACAAATTTCTCAAGTTCGAGGGTTGAAGGAAGAACCACTTCATATTTGGATACAAAAAGGTCGTTGGCTATACCTGCCGTTGCGTAACGGACAAGCTCGTCATTCTTCTCAGTGCAGAGCAGAATTCCAACCGGGGGATTGTCCCCTTCAGTCATCTCATTTGCCTTAAACCAGTTAAGATATGTATTCAACTGCCCGACTGCCTCATGGCTCATCTTCTCTGTTTTAAGCTCAACAAGTATATGGCACTTTAAAATCCGGTGATAAAAAAGAAGGTCAACAAAATAATACTCATTTCCAATCAGAATACGCTTCTGACGGGCTTCAAAGCAAAAGCCACGTCCAAGTTCAAGCAAAAAATGTTCCAGCTTTTCAAGAAGGGCAGACTCAAACTCTGACTCGTCCATCACCTCGACCGGTTTTAAACCTAAAAACTCAAACACATACGGATCACGAATAAGCATTAAAGGAGATGAAATCTCTGCCCCCTCGTTTGCCAGACGGCTTAATGCCTCTTTGTTCTCTGATAGACCGGACCGCTCATAATACAATGACCCAATCTGCCGTTTCAACTCACGAACCGACCAACACCCTCTGATACATTCAACTTCATAAAAGAGGCGTTTTAATGGATCTTCAATCTCCATAATCTCAGAAATATGTGAAAATGATAAGGAGGAAATTAGTTTTTCAGGTGGTGTTCTGAATTGGGGGGACAGTGTACCCTCAATTCCTCCTATAAAATGATTTTGACCACCATCTGCCGGTGAGCATATTGACAGATACTGAATCCTGACAGCCTCAGGAAGAAGTAAGCCAACATCAGGATAACGAATATAAAACCGGATATATCTTGAAAGCTCCCTCTTGCCGCAATTATTCAGACCTGTAGATTTTAACTCTTTAGAGAGATTAAAAAGCAGTTTATCCCCGTAACCGGCACGATTTGAGCCATGAAGCTCAAATTCAGAAATATATGCACCGATACACCAGTTCCGAAAAGTAAGATTCACATTCACTGCCTTAACAGCAGACGAAACAAACCGCAAGTCCAGTTCACGAATTGAACCTACAAGAGCCTCAAATGAAAAATCCCCCATTCTCTATACCTCAAAACAATATGCCATATCTTTCAGAAATCCCAGAACCCAAAATGACATGCCTATACTCCGATAGATCCATATTCCCACAAAAAACTCATGCTGCACACCACATTTTCTGTTCAGACCTTATGTCAGTGATATTTTTCCCTTTAATAGTATTCAGTCTCCCATGACAGATATTCAGTAATAATTCTTAATTGATGTTAGAGAAGGATAAACTCACCGGAAAATATCAGAATATTTATAGATTATTCCAAAAAGTCAGGTGGTGCACTATAATTCAGAGACCATTTATTAATCGTCAAATCATATATTAAATAAGAAAATAATAGCGGTAAATGGGTCAATATGGGAAATCTAAGTTCAAATATCAGTGACAAAGCCAATCTTATCTGGTCAATTGCGGACAAACTGACCGGGGCATACAAACCACACGAATACGGAGAGGTTATTCTTCCCTTAACAGTCATCAGGCGCTTTGACTGCGTACTTGCGGACACGAAGGATGCCGTTCTTGCAAAAAATGAGGATATGAAAGCGGTTGCGATGAAGGATATTTTCCTTAAGAAAGCATCCGGTTACTCCTTTTACAATACAAGCAGATTTACATTTCAGAAACTCCTCGATGATCCGGATAACATAGAGGCGAACTTTAAAAATTATCTCAATGGTTTTTCTCCGAATGTTCAGGAGATTATTGAGAAATTTAAATTTGACGGCCACATCACAACGATGGCGAAGAAAGGCATTCTGTACAATGTCTTAAAGGAATACACAACTCCGAAAGGCAACCTTCACCCGTCAAAGATCTCCAATCTGGAGATGGGATACATCTTTGAGGAGATTATCAGGCGTTTTTCTGAGGCTCATAATGAGGATGCAGGACAGCATTACACCCCGCGTGAAGTCATTGAGCTGATGGTAAACATTCTGTTTATTGATGACAGTGATGTCCTGTCCGGAAAGAACATCACAAAGACGCTGTATGATCCGGCATGCGGTACCGGCGGTATGCTTTCGGTCGCCTCCGAATATCTGCACAGGATGAATTCCGGGGCTGACATAATCGGGTTTGGTCAGGAGCTTAATGATCAGACGTTTGCAATCTGTAAGGCTGATATTCTGATTAAGGGCGGAAGTGCGGATCAGATTAAGAACGGAAACACGCTCTCTGACGATCAGTGTGCTGATATGCAGTTTGATTATATCCTCTCAAATCCGCCTTTTGGCAGGGAGTGGAAGAATGAGAAGAGTGCGATTGATAAAGAGGCAAAACTGGGTTATGCCGGACGGTTTGGTCCGGGAACGCCTGCAATCGGCGACAGCCAGATGCTCTTTTTGCTGACGGCAATCTCGAAGATGAAGGATTCGGGTTCAAGGGTGGCAATTATTCACAACGGATCACCGCTCTTTACCGGAGATGCGGGTTCAGGGCCGTCTGAGATCAGGAGATATATCTTAGAGCATGATCTTTTAGATGCTATAATCGCTCTTCCGAATGACATCTTCTACAATACCGGAATTGCAACGTACATCTGGGTGTTATCCAACAAGAAACCGGCTATGAGGAAAGGCAAAGTTCAGTTAATAAATGCAAACCAGATGTTTGTCAAACGCAGGAAATCGCTTGGCAATAAGAGAAACGACATCTCCCCGGAAGCAATTGCTGAAATCACCCGGATTTACGGGGAATTTAAGGAGAATGACGTAAGCAAAATATTCAATAATGAGGATTTCGGCTACCACAAAATAACGGTTGAACGCCCTCTCCTGGACGAAAACAATAAACCTATCCTCTCAAAAGGAAAACCGAAACCCGACTCAGCAAAGCGTGATACAGAGAACATACCCCTGAGTGAAGAGATAAATGAATACTTCAGACGTGAAGTTCTCCCTTTCGCACCGGACGCATGGATTGATGATAAGAAGACAAAGGTCGGTTACGAGATCTCCTTCACCCGCTATTTCTACAAGTACACACCACCAAGACCAAGCACTGAGATCATGGACGAAATCCTGACACTTGAACAGGAACTCGAAGGCAGCCTCACGGAGATTTTCCGGAAATGACATCTGAAGATAATTTAAATTCTGATTCTGATTATTGCTCCCTCCAATCAGATGACATTTACCAGAATGTCCGCAGGAGTGTTATTACAGCACAGAAACAGGTCTATACTGCTGTAAATTCTGCAATGGTTCAGGCATACTGGGAAATTGGCGAGCAGATAAGCCTGGCGTGTGGTGAGAATTTTCGTGCAGAATACGGCAAAAATCTTCTGAAATTCCTGTCTGAAAAGCTTACAGAAGAGTTTGGACGCGGTTTTGACATTACAAATCTCAGGAAGATGCGACAGTTTTATATAGTGTTTCCAATTCGAGACGCACTGCGTCTCGAATTGAGTTGGACGCATTACAGACATTTAATGCGGATTTCAGACACAAATGCACGTAATTTCTATATGGACGAATGTGTAAAATCAAACTGGAGTTCAAGACAGCTTGAACGGCAGATTACAACATTTTTCTATGAGCGGCTTCTTGCAAGCCAGGATAAGGAGGGTCTCGTAAAAGAAGTTGAATCTACTGAGCCAAAACCGGAATATGAGCAGATAATAAAAGACCCTTATGTTCTGGAATTTTTAAACCTTGAAGCGAACCCGAAATTCTACGAGAGGGATTTGGAAGAGGCACTTATTACAAACCTGCAAAATTTCCTGCTTGAACTTGGACGAGGATTTTCATTTGTTTCAAGGCAGAAGAGAATTTCCTTTGACGGTCGCAACTTCTATATTGATCTTGTTTTTTACAATTATATTCTAAAATGCTTTGTTCTGATTGACCTGAAGCTCGGTGATCTTACTCATCAGGATTTAGGTCAGATGCAGATGTATGTGAACTACTATACCCGTGAGATGAAAAACGAAGGCGATAATCCTCCGGTTGGAATTGTTCTCTGCGCTGACAAAAGCGATGCTGTTGTAAAATACACCCTGCCTGAGGACAATTCACAGATTTTTGCATCTAAATACATGCAGTATATCCCGACAGAAGAAGAATTTAAGCGTGAACTGAACCTCGATGGCTTCCGGAAAATAAACGATGACGATCCGGAAGACAACGGTGATGAAGTATGAGATCAATGAAGGATTCCGGTGTTGAGTGGATTGGTGAGATTCCGGAATATTGGAATTTAAGAAAATTAAGCCATTTACTCACAAGTATAGGAAGTGGAACCACCCCTAAGAACAAAGTCGATTACTATAAAGGGGATATTTCTTGGTTAAACACTGGTGATCTGAATGATGGACAGATTTCTCAAATTAAAAAAACAGTATCTGAACTTGCTGTAAAAGATTATTCCGCCTTAAAAATATATCCTGAAAACTCAGTTGTTATTGCAATGTATGGTGCAACAATTGGTAAATTGGGAATTATTACCTCACCTACAACCACCAACCAAGCATGTTGTGTAATGACATGTGGCACTGAGCTAATTCCTTTATACTTATATTATTCTTTGTTTGGAATGCGACCATATATATTGACTTTAGCATATGGAGCAGGTCAACCAAATATCAGTGCTAATACAATTCGGTTTTTACCCATATTATTGCCCTCCTTAAATGAACAAACCCGCATCGCCTCATTCCTTGACAAAAAATGTGCCGCGATTGACTCTGCAATAAAAAATCAGCGGGCATCAATTGATAAGCTGAAGGAATACCGGCAGGCAGTGATAACTGAGGCTGTGACAAAGGGCCTTAATCCTGATGTGCCGATGAAGGATTCCGGGGTTGAATGGATTGGTGAGATTCCGGAAAAGTGGGATGTAACAAAAGTTTCAATGCTCTACAATGTAATTTTGGGGAAGATGCTTAGCAATAATCCTTCAGATGAATTTGATTCTTTGGAAAATTATCTGTGTGCAGCCAACTTAAAATGGGACGGAATACGGATTGATGAAGTAAAGCGAATGTGGTTTTCTGAGACTGAAAAATCTCGTTATCTATTAACAAAAGGGGATATTGTCGTTACTGAAGGTGGGGATATTGGTGTCTCATCAGAATATCTTGGAGAAGCAAGTCCTTGTTATATTCAGAATGCTGTTCATAAAGTAACTGCAAAGGATAAAAGTGCAAGCAATAAATTATTTTATTATTGGATGTGTGCTGTTAAAAATTCAGGATACTTAGATTTAATCTGCAATAAGGCAACCATTGCTCATTATACAAAAGAAAAATTATCCACAACTCCTGTTTTAGCTATTCCTATAAAAGAACAAACCGAAATCGCTGCATATCTTGACAAAAAATGCAGTGTGATTGATAAAACAGTGTCCGGGAAGGAGAAACTTATTGAGAAACTTGAGGAGTATAAAAAATCACTGATATATGAGGCAGTTACCGGAAAGATTGAGGTCCCGACATAGCATGGGGTAAAATCTAATATAAGGCAGGAAACAATATTATCATACAATGAAACTGAAAGTAATCATTCATGAGGCAGAAGAAGGTGGATTCTGGGCAGAAGTCCCTTCAATTCCTGGATGTGTAACTCAGGGTGAAACTTTTGATGAATTACTTGCCAATCTTTATGACGCAGTTGAAGGGTGTCTGTCTGTAGATGTACAGGACCTTTCTCTTTCAGGAAAAGACAGAATCATGGAGATAGCGGTTTGAAAGCCGTCAGTGGTAAAAAATTCTGTAGTCTTCTGGAATCACATGGATGGGAACTAAAGAGAATTTCCGGAAGTCACCACATATATTGCAAATTTGGAGATCCAAACAGAATTACTGTTCCTGTACATGGAAATACTTCACTAAAAATTGGTTTACAGAAGCATCTGATGAAACTTTCAGGTATTGACGAATCAGAACTCTGACAACATATAGCAGCAAATTACCATACTAATCACGCCCAGATGGGTACATATTTCATATACCTCGGTGCTGTGTCGGGGTCAAAGGGTTTTATGAGATCTTTGGTAAGAGCGTCTTTAATCAGTTTGGAAATTGCGGAATTCTTTGAGGGAGAAAGACCAAAACGCTCGCGAAGGGACTTATTGGTCATGTAATCATTGCTGACCTGCTTTAGACATGCATGCATGTAACAGGCCCACAATCTCTCCTCATGAGTCATCTTATTGTAAGGGATGTGGCTGTACATCGTCACTCTGGTAAATTCCTCATACTCCTCAATCTTAGGCACCGGGAGCTGGGATAACTCACAAAGAGAAACCACTTTGTCCCATCCGCTTCCACGCTCTTCACAAAAACCAATTCTTCGCATCAGAGAGGAGAGTATCTCATTGCGTGACCTTGGAGGATTGTCAATAATACGCCAGACATCAACAAGCGGTGCCCCCGGATTGGTGATCTCAATACGGCTTTCAAATATCTCAATCATAGGGCCTGCACCGGTAACTGATAAGTCCTGATGAATAAGTGCATTTGCGATAAGTTCGCGGACTGCATCCATCGGATAAGAAGAGACAGTTCTTCTCATACCGGATACGATAACCTCGGACATTGGCAAAAGCCCGCTTATGTATGTAATAAGTCCTTCAAAGCCTGATGCATAGCCCTTTAACTCTTCATACTCACGGACTGCTTCAATCCGGTTATTGCCCCTGTACTGAATAACCCTGATGCTCTTTCTGAAAATTCCCGGAAAATAGGACAGTTTCCGGGCAAACATGATCGCACCAAGGTTTGTTATTGAATACAGCCCGTTGTCCTCCAAAATTACAATACGCTCCTCTGCAAGATAATGAATAATCTTATCAATCTCAGTTGGAAGAGGTATTTTAACCAGGTCAAAATATGTGGTATAATCCAGACACCTGACAACATCCTCCTTCTTTAGATTCTGCTTTGCAGTCAGCAGTTCATAATCTGAGTTATTGATCATCTAAAAACCCGCATCCGCACCATACAAAACAACATCGGCTTCAACATAAGGTCTGATATAAGGACTCAGATACTTTTCGGATACAAGCTCAACCTTTCTTCCGAACAGGTTTTCCAGAAAATCAGCAAGGTCCAGAAACTTCCGGATTCCAACAGCACCGTGCTTAAATGTATAAAGCACATCGACATCGCTGTCAGGCGTATCCTCTCCCCTGCTTACAGAACCAAAAATCCCTATCGTTTCAATATCAAACTCTTCCTGAAGATAAGGCAGCTCACGCTCAAGTTTTTTTAAAACCTCTTCACGAATACTGACATATGAACCGCTCATCTGCATAACCTCCAAAAATCTCATGCCCGTATCTGATACCGCCATCAAATACCCGAATATGACACTGTTATCTGATAATTACTCTGTATGTCAGAGATCATAATAGAGATTTCGCATAAAAACATTCTAATCATCAGAAAGAAAAGCAGGATAACTCAATAAATTATTATCACAGCACAAACAATATAAAATCATAGCTAAATCATGGTAAAATAATAGCTAAAACATGGTTTAATGACAGAAAAATAACACATCAGTCATTAACAGATTTTAATCACTGATGAATAACAGTTCAACATACGGGGATTTTAAGCAGATGGCAGCCGGAGATTACACAGAAAAACAGTTTGAGACCGATATAGAATATTCACTCTGCACAAACGGGGGTTATACCAGGGGAAACCCGGAACAGTTCAACCGCAGTCTTGCTCTTGACACCAAAACACTGCTCTCATTCATTAAGGAAACACAGCCAAAGGAGTGGAAAAAATATGTCGGCATATACGGCAGTGACAGCGAGAAAGCATTCCTTGAGAGATTTACAAGGGAAACCGCAAGAACAGGCATCATCCGGGTACTCCGGCAGGGAATAAACGACAGGGGCTGCAGATTCAGGGTAGTCTTCTGGAAGCCGGAGACAGCAATCAACGAAGAGTCAACAGAACGCTACGCCAAAAATATTCTCCACTGCACAAGACAGCTCCACTACTCCCCGGCAAATGAGAACAGCCTTGATATTGTGCTTTTCGTAAACGGAATTCCGGTTGTGTCAATCGAACTCAAAAACCAGTTCACCGGCCAGAATGTAAAAAACGCAATCGGGCAGTACAGATTTGACAGAAATTCCCGTGATCCCGTATTTGAATTCAAAAAGAGAATTATTGTTCACTTCGCAGTTGACCTCTGCAACGTCTATATGACCACCCGCCTAAACGGAGCGAAAACAAAATTCATACCCTTCAATCAGGGATCAAACGGAGCAGGCGAGGTAGGAGGTGCCGGAAACCCCATAACCTACGGAAAATACCAGACCTCATATCTCTGGGAAAAAGTTCTAACAAAAGACTGCCTGCTTGAAATCCTTCACAAATACCTCCACATCAAAACCGAAACCACAACAGACAGCAATGGAAAGACAGAGACAAAAGAGACCCTCATCTTCCCAAGATACCATCAGCTTGACGTTGTAACAAAACTCCTATCAGACATAAAAGAGAACGGAGCAGGCAAAAATTATCTCATACAGCACAGCGCCGGAAGCGGAAAGTCAAACTCCATCGCATGGCTTGCACACCGGCTCTCAGGACTGCATGACAGCTCAGATGAAAAAATATTCAAATCTACAATAGTCGTCACCGACAGAAGAGTACTCGACAGCCAGCTACAGGACACCATCTATCAGTTCGACCATGTCGAAGGTGTCGTTGTAAAAATAGACAAAAACTCAAAACAGCTTAGAGATGCCATCAACTCCGGTGCAGGAATAATCATCACAACACTTCAGAAATTCCCCGTAATCTTTAAGGAAATAAAATCAGGCAACAGAAATTTTGCAGTCATTGTGGATGAAGCACATTCGTCACAGACCGGAGAAGCGGCAAAAAAGCTCAAAACAGCCCTTGCAGACACAGAAGAGATCCTTGAGGAATACGCAAAAGCAGAACTCGAAGAAGAGGAGAAGCGACCTGACGAAGAAGACAGGTTAGTCGCCGAAATTGCAGCACAGGGCCGGCATAAAAACCTCTCATTCTTCGCCTTCACCGCAACACCCAAAGACAAAACACTTCAGATGTTCGGAGTCAGACAGCCGGACGGCAAATACAGGGCATTTCACATCTACTCAATGCGTCAGGCCATTGAAGAAGGATTCATTCTGGACGTTTTGAAAAACTACATGACATACAGCATGTACTACCGGATAATCAAAAACATACCCAATGATCCGGAGCTTGATACAGCCGCAGGAATAAAAGCAATAAGGCGGTACGAAAGCCTTCACCCCCACAACATCGCACAAAAGACCATAATTATGGTTGAGCACTTCCGGAATCAGACTAAAAACCAGATCGGCGGCAGGGCAAAGGCAATGGTCGTCACACCCTCACGCCTGCATGCAGTAAGGTACTGCTTTGAGTTTAAGCGGTACATCAAAGAGAAAGGATACAGAGACCTTGATGTTTTAGTCGCCTTCTCCGGCGACATAACAGACGAAGGTATGACATGGACAGAAGAGAAGATAAACAGGACAGAATCCGGTGAACAGATTAAGGAAAAACAGCTCCCAAAAGAATTTCATGAAAATTTCAATATCCTCATTGTAGCAGAGAAATACCAGACCGGATTTGATGAGCCGTATCTTCACACAATGTTTGTCGATAAAAAGCTCAGCGGAGTAAAAGCAGTTCAGACACTCTCACGGATAAACAGAACTGCCGAAGGCAAAGAAAGCACATTTGTTCTGGACTTTGTAAACTCCGCTGAAGATATCCGGGAGGCATTTCAGCAGTATTACGAGGCAACAATACTTGCAGAGGAGACGAATCCCAATGTCCTCTATGATCTCAAATACACCCTTGATGACTTCCGGATATACAGGGAATCAGAGATAAGCTCTTTTGCAGAGATTTTCTTTGCAGACCGGGAGGAAAAGGAGATGGGAAAACTCTCTGCAACACTTCAGCCTGCAATGGACAGGTTTGCTGCAAAATCTATTGAAGAGCGTGAAACATTCAGAACAACACTCTCACGCTTCATCCGGATATATGGGTTTATCACTCAGGTATGCAGGATGTCTGACAAAGATCTGCACAAATTCAGTGCATATGCAAAATTCCTCTCAACCGTACTTCCAAAAGGTGAGAAAGTAACTGTGGACCTTGACGATAAGATCCTTCTTCAGTACTACAGACTTGAAAAGAGCTTTGGAGGATCAATTGTCATGGAGAAACATGATGACTATTCAATTGATCCAATCAAAGGAGAAGCCGGAGTTAAAAAAGAGAAGAAAGACACACTCACAAAACTTCTTGACCGGATAAATGAAAAGTTCGGCACAGACTTTACCGAGATGGATAAGGTTTTGCTACAGATTGAAAATGATATCCGGGCCGAAGAGAGCCTTGTCAATTTTGCACAGAACAATGATGAGCGTGTGTTCAGGCCGGTCTTTGAAAAAGTGTTCAAAGATATAGCAATTCAGAGGTATGAGCAGAATGATGAATTCTTCATCCGCATGTTCAATGATTCTTCATTTATGCAGTACACAATGGACCTGATGCGTTCAGACATATACAGGAAAATTAAGACTGCACAGGTCTGACACTAAAATACCATTTTACAGACTACGGGTTTACAGATTTTCAGTGGATTTAAAGATTTATCCGGATTTTCATAATTTTATGAAGATAAGGGCCACTACGGAAAATCTAAAATTATCAGACATCAATTAGAATAATATGGCTCAGAGTGCAAACCCTCAACCGCAGAGGAAGACGATAACTATCAGCATAGACACATTTAACCGTATTAAAGCAAGAAAAGGGGAAAATGACACATATGATGATGTTATATGCAGATTCATTGCAGAACCACGTGTCAGGGACAAATATGATGAAATGCTTGAAGAACTTAAAGCCAATCGCGAGGACTATAAACGAATTGCAGGATATGTTCGTGAAGAAAGGGAAGAAACAGATAAGATAACAGAAAAGAAAGAAAAAGAAAAACCGGTAGAGGAATAAAATTGCCTTTAGCAGACACCTGCTTTATACTGGACCTCCTGGAAGGGAACGTAAAAGCAATTTGTATTCTGGAAGAGTTAAAAAAGAAAGAGATTGAAATTTCAAGTACCATATTTACAAACATAGAACTCTATCAGGGCATAGGAAATAAATCAGGCAACCCTAAAGCCGATTATGATAAAATAAACAACATACTCAAAAGGTTCCCTATAGAAAGATATTGTCCTTCAGACAGTGAAATGTGCGGCATATATTGCCGTGATCTCAAGTGCCGGAAGAAAAATCCCGTCCGGAAACTCAGAGGGTATGATATAGCCATTGCAGCAATAGCACACCGCACAGGACAGGCTGTCATTACAAGAGATAATCATTTCACAAACCGCTACAATGTCCCTGTAATATCATACTGAGTCAATCAGAAAAAGTCATCTGTACAGGTAACACTTCACCTCAGAATCGCTCTTTTACAACCGTTACCCTTCTGACAGGCTGAAGGATAAAACATAAAATATCAGGAACACTGCATTTTTAACAGAAGAAAAAACCTAAACCCTGAAATACGAAGAATAGTGGACTGGGCGGGAATTGAACCCGCGGCCTCTACCATGCCAAGGTAGCGATCTTCCCCTGATCTACCAGCCCGCAAATACAGACAATATCAACAGAATTAATATTGCCTAATAAAATGTGTGCTTTAAACAGATATAGTTTGTTTTTTTACCGGAGAATTTCACCCATGAAAAATAAGGGTTGATGGATGAAAAAAATATAAAAACGGGTAATGAGCAGATGAAAACCAGATAAAAACAATCCGGAAATAAAACAGAAACAGGAAATTGCAGATTGTGAATTGTAAACTGAAAATACCTGGCTTAAAATTCCGGAAAGAATAGGGAAATAATAAACCTGAACCGGATAAAATGTCTATATGAGAGAAATATTCAGAAAGACCTCACACATGCTGTTTGGTCTTCTCATCACTGCATTCATACTTTTATCACCCCACGACTTCGCCGTGCAGGTTATGACGGCCGTTGTCTTCGTATCAGTCGCAATTGCGGATGCGATATCCAAAGGCTACAATATACCCCTGTTCTCAATAATAGTAAACAAAATGGAGAGGGATGTCAAAGTCCCCGGCAAAGGTGCCATAATATTCTTCATAAGCGCCCTCCTCTGCACAGTAATATTCTCCAAAGACTACGCCGCAATTGCAATACTTGTCCTCTCAGTAACAGACGGAATCTCAACAATAGTCGGGACGAAGTTTGGAAAACACAGACTATACGGCAAAAAATCCTGGGAAGGAACCGCAGCCGGACTCATTGCCGGATTTATTGTTCTTCTGCCATTTACAACCATATTCATTGCAGTTATTGCCGCCATAGCCGGCTCGGTTACCGAACTGCTCTCACCAATAGACGACAACCTGACTGTGCCTTTCGTGGTCTGTATTGCAGTATATTCCCTTCAGTTCTTCTGATCTAAAAACCTCAGGGAAATATTATATCCTCTCATTTCAATAGAAAGACAATATGAAAGTAACAGGTTTTGTGGGAAGTCCAAGGAAAAACGGAAACACAGCAGCACTGGTATTCAAGACACTCGAAGGAGCAGAAAAGGCAGGAGCAGAGACCGAACTTATATATCTCTGCGATTATGACTTCAAAGACTGCCAGGGATGTATGAACTGCAAGGTAAATGACAGTTGCAGACTTGAAGACGGGATGCAGGAATTATATGGCAAAATCAGAGACTCAGATGCGATAGTATTCGGCACTCCGGTGTACTTCTCCCATATGTCAGGTCTGATGAAAAGTTTTATCGACAGAATGTATGCACTGATTGACAAAGAATACAATTCAAGAATAGATGCCGGAATGAAATACGCAGTTGTCATGACACAGGGCAACCCGGACAGGGCAGCATTCAAAGATATTACAAAGACCTTTGACTTTGCAATGCACTTCTTTAAAGGTGTAAATTCCGGATGGGTAGTCGCAGGCGGACTTGCAAAGCCAAAAGATGTACTAGAACATGAGGATATACTTGACGAGGCGTTTGAGACCGGAATTAAACTTGCAGGTCAGAGGGCACTATATGAAAAATGAGTGATGGCCGCCCATTTTTAAGCATATATTAGTTTTTCATCTGATCTAAGCTGACATTGCCTGCTTCAGACATCATATCACTGAAAAACACGACTGTGCCGGTCAGAGTAACGATGAAGATAAGGAGATGTGAACTACCTCTGGGCTAAAGACCCAGAGGCTTCCTGCTTCATACCCCGAACCATTGTTCGTAAGTCCACAGGCCCTTCCCCTCGTTCCAAGGGTGCAAAGATATTATATTCCAATTAGATTCTGTCTATCTAAAGCAAATTTCCTGATATTTATTGCGGCATTAATATCCCGGTCATGATGTATCCCACAGTCTGGACAAATCCAGTCTCTATCAGATAAAGTCAAGTCACGGTTGTAATATCCACATTCACTACAGATTTTTGTAGATGGTTCAAATTGTCCAATCCGTAAGATAGTTTTACCTTGTTTTTGTGCTTTATATTCCAATTGAGTAACAAATGAACTCCATGATGCATCAGCAATATGTTGTGCCAGTTTATGATTTTTTAGCATCCCTTCAACATTCAAAGTTTCCAGTGCAATTGCCTGGTTCTCGCATACTAATCTAAAAGAGAGTTTGTGCTGGAAATCGCTTCTTTGATTGTGAATTTTTTCATGAATTTTTGCTACTGCATTTTTTGCTTTATTTCTGTTGTTAGAACCTTTTTGTTTTCTACTCAATCGTTTTTGCAACACTTTCATTCGGAGAATTGACTGTTTCAAATATCGGGGATTGTCAATCTTTTCCCCATTGGAAAGTATTGCAAAATCTTTGATACCTACATCAACACCCATGGTTGTATTTACATCAAAACATTGTGCAGGATGTTGCTCCTGTCCATCATCTATCAGAATACTAATGAAAAATTTGCCCGTTGAGGTGACTGACACTGTTGCAGTTTTTTCAACTCCTTCATATTTCCTGTGTAATTTTGCTTTAACCCATCCAATTTTAGGTAATTTAATTTTATGGGTATCAAAATTCACAATGTAGTGTTGTGGAACTGAAAATGACTGCACTGGATTTTTTCGGGATTTGAATTTTGGAAATCCTTTCTTTTCCCGGAAGAAACGAGTAAATGCATTCTCAAGATTTAACAATGCACCCTGTATTGATTGCGAATTAACATCTTTCATCCAATCATGCTCTGATTTCAAATCAGGCAGCATTTTTTGTAATGCAAATCTCGATATTGATTTTCCATCTGTTTCATAAGTTCGGATTTTATTTTCCAGACCCCAATTGTAGATAAACCTACAGGCACCGAAATGCTGAAAGAACATTTTCTCCTGTTCTTTGTTAGGATAGATTCGGTATTTGTAGGCTCTCAACATATAGATTTGGTTTGATTTCAACCCCCCATATATTTTCTGGTAAAACTACAATTACGAAATATATATATGAGAACAAAGATGATGTCGCTTACATCCCCTTGGCTAAAGACCAAGGGGATTTACGCTAAATTTTTAAAATAAAATTCCACATACAATAGACCACACAAATACATTCCTTTTTTTGTCGCAGGGCACTGCTGCGACCCATTGCATAACAAAATTACCGGATAAACCGGCATTGAATCAGGCAAACAGCCCGGACATACGGGTGAAATATCAGACAGATTATAAAAAACAGCAAGGCAGACGAAATGTGCTGACAAAACAGTAAGATAAACCCATAACTATTTACAATATGGATCATCCAACAATAAAAAACCAACAAAATACAGCCCCAAACAGCAATATTTTCTGAATTTAAGACCACATAACAGACATAAAGCATCCAAATCAGAAAAGGTCACACATAAATAGTATTATCCTCACCTTAAAATAAGGTAGATTATGACCGGAAAAATAATCGAACTCATTGACAAAGTTGTTGAGTTAAAATCAGGTGGCAATCCCACACTCGCCAACACAACGAGAACAAAACTGCTTCTTAAGGGAATAAACCCAAAAAAGTATGACAGCCAGTCAGAAGATGACCCTGAAGTCATTGATAAAGTAAAATCTGTAGCAAAAGAGATGGGAATTAAATTATAAGGGAATAATCATGAAAACGTCAACAGCATACTCGGAAAAACCAGATATTAATGATGCAGCTGAGGAAATAAGGGGGATTTTTTCAGGAATAAACCCAAAGATGGTGATTTTCTTCTCATCATCAGCCTACCCGGCGGAAGAGACCGCCAGAGCGATGAAGGAGAAATTTCCGGATGCATCCGTCATCGGATGCACAACATCAGGAGAGATAATAAGTGGAAAAATGCTGAGAAATTCCATCGTTGCAATGGCATTTCCGGAAGGAATGATCTCAGACATCGCCCTTGAGATAGTAAAAAATCCGGGCGACACACAGAACACTGAAAAAGCGTTTGAGTCCTTCGCCCGGCATTTCAAAAAACCCATGTCAGAACTCGAATTTGAGGATTACGTCGGCATCATTCTCGCTGACGGCCTATCGAATTCAGAAGAGAAGGTCATGGACAAAATAGGGGACCTCACAAATATAACATTCATAGGCGGATCTGCCGGAGATGACCTTAAATTTGAGAAAACTTACCTCTTTGCAGACAAAGAGGCATATACAGATGCAGTCCTGCTGGCAGTAATAAAACCTGCAAACGGATTTGAGATCATAAAAACCCAGAGCTTCACTGCACTTGACAAAAAGATGACTGCCACAAAGGTAGATGAGGAGAACAGAACAGTCATTGAATTCAACGGAAAACCTGCCGCTGAAGAGTACGCTGCACAGCTTGGCACAGATGCTGAAAAACTGCCGGAATATTTCATGAAGCACCCTCTTGGCGTAATTACGGATGATGACATATTTGTCAGAAGTCCTCAGCAGATTGCTGGCAGTGCAGTAAAATTCTACTGCAATATCATTGAGGGAATGGAACTTAACATCCTTGAATCAGATGACATCGTACAGAGCACAAAAGAGGATGTCAATGCCAGGCTCTCAGAACTGAAAGAGATATCGGGCCTGATTAACTTTCACTGTATCTTAAGAACCCTTGAACTTGAATCCAAAAACCAGACAGAAGAGTATGCCAGAATATTTGAAGGCATCCCCGCCATCGGATTCAGCACATATGGCGAGGAGTATATCGGTCATATAAACCAGACATCAACAATGCTCGTATTTAAGTGAAAAACCCATTCCCTTTTTTTCAGACAGCCATAAGATTATAATTATCCACATTTCCGGTGTAAACCGGAATTATTCAGATCAGCAGGACCATATAGACAAGAACCGTGGTCAGCAGTGAGAGGATAAGAATAATCACAGCAACCGGAATTAAAAGACCTATCATAGCTCCTGCCGAACTTGCAAGCTGAGAGATCTTATGCGAACCAAACACCTTTATCCCGTCACACCATGCAGTCGAACCGGCAACCTCTGACGGCGCAAGATCAGCTGTCGCTCCCCTTACAGCAGCAAGAATATACTCTGAAAAGTCTTCAAAAGGCACAGCACCGCCAACGGGATTTTTTCCGGAGACAATATTGACAACATGGGTATCAGTCGTCATAACCTCACAGGCATCAGCATCAGTCTCACTGACAACAAGGTCAATTATCCTCTCCCTAAGCCCGCTCACCATATTATTCCCGTCAAAGATGAGATAAACAGAGATTTTCCCACCCGCACGGACTGCAAATGCCTGAATACCGAGATCACCAAATCCACGCTCACGCCCGAACGGAAGTTTAACAGCGAAAATTCCGGTCTCAAAGCTGAAAGTATCCATCCCGTGCATACTTCCGGCAGCCACTTCCGCAGTACGCATATACTCAATGGCCTTTTTTGAACCGGAATGAACTGCCGGAGCAATATCTTTCATACTGTTATGCCCGTCAACAAAGGCAGTATTCCTAAAATATCTCCGCCCGCCCTCCATAATGGCAAGGCCGACTGAGAAGTCGAGATCATCAGTTATCTCAGGAGAGCGGGAGGCAATAATCAGGAGTGAGTCGCCAAAAACCTGTGCAGTTGCATGGACAGGCTTTTCATCAAAATGAACCATGCGGCTTGCCTTTCCGGAAAATACAAGATCCTTTCTGGTATCTTCAACCGCATCAGCAATCTTTGATATCTCATCAGAGGATACAGGATTGAAGTCATGTGTGGCAGCACCATGCGGTACAACAGTATTTTTTCCAAGAAGACCATTCAGAATAAACGGGAGATTACTGCCACCGATCTCACCCAGAGGGCCGGGATGGACATTGGGCACTGTAAAGATAATCTCATCCCTGCCCTCCCTTTTAAAGAACAGTGTCACCTGCGGGACAAAAACCTCCTCGCCAAGCTCTGAAAATATCGCATCAAGAGCCTTAGAACCGTCATTCACATGCGCCATAAAGGCATTTGCCATTCCAAGGGCACTCACACCAAAACTCATCTTAAGCGGCCTTTCAATGAGCCAGACGATGAGAAACATACCGCCGCCGAAGAATAACTGAAGCAGAAATGTAAAGGCGAAGAACTCATCCGGAAAGAATATTGTGCCCATAAATCCGGCAAAGAGGCTCTGTGAAAATGCCGGGAAGAATACATGGGAGAACCTGCTGTCGGCAAGGACAAGAAGGGCAATTATTCTTAGGGAAAATACAGCGGCGATTGATATCGCAAAGAAAAATTCAAGATCATCCCAGAATATTGTAAGCGGAAGAAAGGAGAATATAATGCTCACACCGACGCAGGCAGCAGAGATAAGGGCAGACCAGTTACGGCTTATCTTTCTGCCATATGATGAGAGCAGAAAATTGGTCATGAAAACCGAGAAGATTCCCGGCAGAGTGAAGCATGCTATGCCAAAGAAGGGCAGGACAAAATTCTCACTCTTCATTGTGAATATACCGGCATATCCGAGCAGATCAATGCAGATTCCGGCAAGTATAATGAACAATACAGACTTCTTCCAGTCCTGCGGTGTGACAATGAGGCGTGACAGCCCCTCAAGCCGGCTCTCCTGTGAACATCCCATAATATCCCTGATAATCAGAATAGCTTCCACAAAATAAATAAATTGTCAAAGTAATCTAATGATATGAATAAGGAGGAAGCATGGAAGAAAAAAGCCTGTTTAAGTTACTCATAATTGCAGTTGCCCTTCTTGCAGTATCTGCAATTGGCAATATCGTCCTTTATACCTCGTTTATTGATGCACAGGATCAGTCACCCATATACCAGGTCTCCGGCAGTACAGTTGTGAATAATAACGAAAATACTCCAAAGGAACTGTCATATCTTGATTATTCCGGCACTATGATGGAGGGTGCCGACCTCTCAAACGCTGCCGGGTATAAAGCAGTCTTCACCGGAGCCGACCTCAGAAATGCTGACCTGCACGGTGCAAGATTTACACTTGCAGACTTTTCAGGGGCAGACCTCTCAAATACAGATCTTATAGGTGTTAAATTTGATTATGCGAACCTTAAAGGAGCAAACCTTCAGGATGCCGACTTAAGATATGCAGATCTCCGGGGCGCAGAGCTTGACAATGCCGACCTCACAGGAGCCATCATTGAAGGAGCAGATATACGCTGGGTAACAGGCAATTTTACAAGGTAAAGGCTGAAAGTAAGCATTCTTCCGGCAATAACTCCCGACCTGAAAAATGCAGGATATTCCGGGAAAAATATTAAAAAAAAAAGATTTTATTCCTCTTTTCTCTTCTTCTCGCCCTCAACAGACTTAACTGAATCCATACTGTAGTCTCCGGCTTTGGTTGTTGTGTCTTTCATGATATACATCGGAATAGCTATAATTCCGGTGAGGAAACACGCAGCAATCGTAATTAACAGGACCACAACCAATGCAATAAATGCCCCTAAGAGTATGAATTCAAGGAAATAAAGGACGAAAAGAAGAGCCAGAATCACCAGAACAGCAATGAGGAGTATTCCTCCTGCCCTTGAAGCTCTGGTATTGCTCTCCATAGACATAACCTCTTAGATATTAAATCCAAATCCGCCGCTGTCGCCCGAAGAACTGCTGGTCTGCGGCATAAACGGATTCAGCGCACTTGCAAGCTGCGGCAGTGTCATCGACTGGATATAAACCTTTCCAGGACCTGTAAGCGTTGTAACAAAGAACCCTTCTCCGCCAAAGAGTGCAGTCTTCACACCACCTGCCGCCTGAATATCATACTGAACTGAAGGCTCCCATCCGACCACGTGTGCAGTTGAGACTTTATACACCTGTCCAGCCTGAAGGTCAACTTCAACAATGTCTCCTGCTGCATGGCAGAATACAAGACCGCTGCCGGAGAGGTGCTCAAGAATGAGACCCTCTCCGCCGAAGAATGTAGAACCAAGCTTCTTCTGGAGTGCAATCTCCCATTTTACGTCCTCTTCCGCACACAGGAAAGCGTCCTTCTGAACTATTAGATCGCCGTCAGCCATATCGCGGGTGATAATCTTACCCGGACAGTTACCCCCGAATGCCACATTGCCGGGGCCGCCTGCGCTTGTGAAATGCGAGACCATGAAGGACTCACCGGCAAGCTTTCTCTTAAGCCCGGTAAAAAGTCCGCCCTGAAGCTTTGATTCCATATTGATATTGCCGCTCATATAGACCATTGCGCCGGCCTCGGCGTAGATCAGCTCACCGGGATTTATTGCAAGGTTTACAAACTGTAGATTGTCTCCGATTATTTTATAGTCCATTTTCTCACCTGAAAATAGATTTAATCTCAAAATATATGTTAATATCCCCAATTCAGGGAATGAAAAATATGTGATAAAAATCAGGCAGACTTCTCAAGATATGTAAGAAGCCTTGCCCTTGACTTGTTCATATCCGGAAGCGAGAGTATCTGACCTTTCCGGATAAAATTTTTCAGCATGGCTTTTGCACCTTCAGGAGGGGCATCTCCCGCAGGAAGGAGAAGATGTACGCCATCCTCAAACTCATATATCTCCTTCACACCGCTCTTCTTACCTCTTTTTGATACCGGAACTCCCTCTGTTTCAATAATATCCAGTGAGAAATCAACGACAGGAGCATTGGCAATCGCACCGCCTACACCAAAGGAGTCCACGATATCACGGTATTCTAAAACATCCTCAGCAGTCAGACCTCCGGAGAGAAAGATCCCGACATCCTTAAAACCATTCACATCAAGCTCCCACCTGACTTCCTCAATGATACTCCTCATATCCCCTTTCCTTGACCTCGGTGTATCAAGACGGACAGATGCTGCACCGGCCCTCGCCGCTGAAAGCGCCTCCCTCTTCTCATCACAGAAAGTATCACAGAGCATTGTCCTTGAAACCTCAGGCGGAGCGTGCCGCATAAAGGCATTCCAGGCATCAGCAGGTTTGTCAAAGCACATCACATAGGCATGGGGCATAGTCCCTGCAAGCGGAATTCCCGCAGGGGCCGAGGTATTGCTCACACCTTCAACACCACCCACCCATGCGGACCGTTCAATCATTCCGGCAATGGCCGGGTGCTGCCTTCGTGAGCCAAAGGAGTACACCGGAACATCGCCGGCACATATTCTGATCAGGGCAGCGGACGATGCAACACCGGAAGCATGGCAGATCATGCCGAGAAGAGCGGTTTCATAACGGGCAAAATCCCTGTAATTTCCTGAAATCCTCATTACAGGCTCACCGGGATAGAAGACACTGCCTTCCGGAATGGCATATACATCAACATCCAGTCCCTCAAGAAGTTTTAAGGCATCATTTAAGCCGCAGAAAACACCCCAGTCATTACAGAGTGAAGAAGCTGTTATCTCAACAGTTACGGCCGGATTTTTGTCCTCAATCGTTAAAATATCCTCAGTACGTATAAAATATATATCAGTGGACTGCCCCGACTTAATCTCTTCTTCACCGACAATCTGAAATATTCCCATAAAAAGAGATTCAACCAGATTACAGATTAAATCTTCTGTCAGATTCTGCAACAAAAACCCACAGACTTTCAAAAGTCAGTAGAGAATAAAGGCATAAAAAGAGAGACAGACAAATATATCAGAGAATTACTGAACTGTGAATCAGATATAAAATAACAGAGATTCACGGAACAGAGAGCAGTTCAGATCAATATTATAATTTACAGGATAAATGCCAATGCTTGGAATAATCGGCGGAACAAGTCTTCTCTATGCAGACATTCCCAACCTAAAGAAAAAAACGGTGTGCACACCATTCGGCCCGGCCGAAGTATATCTCGGCGATATTGCCCTCCTGATGAGACATCAGTTCAGCACCCCGCCGCACAGAATCAACTTTGCCGCAACAATATCGGCCATGAAACTGTGCGGGGTTGACAGAATACTCTCAATAGGCTCAACAGGCTCACTAAAAAATGAAATCGCACCCGGAATGTTTGTAATTCCGGACGACTACTTCAGCTATGCAGACATCCCGACAATATTTAACAACAGTATCGGCCATGCGGCAACCTCGCTGGATCTGGATATGAGGTGCAGACTGCATGAGATAATTCCGGATGCGGTTATGGGCGGCACATATGTCCAGACAGCCGGGCCGAGATTTGAGACCCATGCCGAGATAAGAACACTGAAGAGTGTGGGAGATATCGTCGGGATGACAGTTGCAAGCGAGGCAACCATTGCAAACGAGCTGAAGATCCCATTTGCAGCCCTCTGTTCGGTTGACAACTACTGCAACGGCCTCTGCCATGAAGAACTCAGCTATGAGGCTATACTGGAGAGGTCAAAGGCCGGAAAAGAGAGGATAGAAAAGACAGTCAGAGAGATTACAGAGAAACTCTGAACCGGAATTATACCGGTTATTGCAGCAGGAATCCTTCTCCTGTACCTGTAATCCAAAAACTTTTCAGACATATTATTAATTCCGGATATAAATAGCTTAAACAAATAATGGAAGTTATATTATGACCCCTGACTATCTTGATGATGATATTTTTAAAGGCAAAATGTCTGTTTTCCTGAAAGATGCAAAAACTGCTGACGGAAAGAGAGGCATACTGATAGACGAAGACGGAATCATTGCAGCTGTTGGATTTAAATCCGACAGAAAACCTGAAAATGAGGCAGACATTGTAGTTGAGGCCTCGGATATGATTGCAGTGCCCGGTTTTGTAAACACACACACACATGCGGCAATGTCACTTCTGAGAGGATATGCAGATGATATGCACCTTCAGGAGTGGCTGTCAGAGAAGATCTGGCCGCTTGAGGCGCACCTTCAGGCTGATGATGTGTACTGGGGCACAAAACTCGCCTGTATGGAGATGATCAGAAGCGGAACGGTTGCATTTAATGACATGTACTTCTTCATGGAGTCAGCTGCAAAGGCGGTTGATGAGACCGGAATGAAAGCAGTGCTCTCACACGGGTTCATTGATTTTGGTGACGCTGAGAAGAGGGAGAATGAGATTAAGGCAACAAAAAACCTTGTTTCACATATAAAATCGCTCAACAACCCACGTATCAAAGCGGCTGTCGGCCCTCATGCACCCTACACAGTCTCAAAGGATGCACTGAAATGGTGCGCCGGTTTTGCAGAGAAGGAGGATATACACCTGCATATTCACCTGAGCGAGACAGAACAGGAAGTAAAGGACTGCATTGAAGCAAACAAAATGCGTCCGGCACAACTCCTGGATGAATGCGGATGCCTCTCTGAAAGAACAGTTGCTGCACACTGCTGCTGGCTTGATGAGGAAGAATGCAGTCTTCTCGGAAAGAGAGGAGTTTTTGTATCCCACAACCCTGCAAGCAATATGAAACTTGCAGTCAACCGTGCAATGCCATACAAAGACCTCAGGAATTCAGGAGTAAATGTAACCCTTGGCACAGACGGATGCTCATCAAACAACAACCTTGACATTCTCGAAGAGGCAAAATTTGCAGCCCTGCTCCAGAAGTTTTACTGGAATTCTGACACCATCCTCCCCGCCGGAGAAGCCCTTGATATGATCACTTCTTCCGGTGCAAAAGCGCTTGGCTTTGGAAACGGAAAGATTGAGGAAGGACAGTATGCGGATATTGTGCTGCTGGACAGAAAAACACCCTGCATGACTCCGCTCTATAATCCGGTCTCAAACATCATCTACTCAGCCGGAGCAAATGCTGTAAATACCGTCATCTGCAATGGCAGGATATTAATGGCTGACGGATACATACCCGGCGAGGAGGAGACCCTAAGACAGGCATCTGAGATTGCTAAAAACCTTGTATCAAGGTCAGATAAATAGCCGGAAATTCGGGCTCAGATAAATACTGATAATCAAAAAAAATATGTAATTTCTGCCTGAAATCAGGCAGTTTTTATATCCGCTTCTTTTTCAAGACCAAGCTCTGTTATCGAGATTTCCCTCATCTCACCCTTCCTGATCTTTCCTGAGACTGTCATAGGGAAGTCATCCACAAATTTGACATATTTCGGAATCTTGTATCTTGCAATCCGACCGTCGCAGAACTCCTTTAATTCCTCACCTGTCATTGTCAAGCCTTCATGCAGTTTAACCCAGGCCATAAGCTCTTCGCCGTATTTCTCATCCGGAACTCCGATTACATAGGCATCAAGCACCTTGGGGTTTGTATGCAGGAACTCCTCGATCTCACGCGGATAGATATTCTCTCCGCCGCGTATGACCATCTCCTTTAACCTGCCGACAATCTTGACAAAACCTTCCTCATCCATTATGCCAAGGTCACCCGTGTGATTCCATTTATCCGCGTCAATGGTATGCCTTGTGGCGCTTGGATTGTTGTAGTAGCATTTCATCACAACATAACCCCTTGCACAGATCTCTCCGGGTTCACCCCTTGGAACGATCTTCTGTGTGACGGGATCAACAATCTTAATCTCGACATGCGGGAATGTCCTGCCAACCGTTGATACCCTCATCTCAATAGGATCCTCGGTTGTTGTCATGGTAACTCCGGGAGATGTCTCAGTCTGGCCGTACACAATGACTATGTCACTCATATTCATCTTCTGATTTACAGCCTTCATTACCTCAATGGGGCATGGAGATCCGGCCATAATCCCGGTACGGAGGGTATCATACTTGTATTTGTTGAAATTCGGGTGCTTAAGTTCGGCGATGAACATTGTCGGAACACCGTGAACGGCTGTGCATTTCTCTTTGTCAATGGCCTTTAAGACAGCTTCCGGATCAAATGCCGGAGACGGTATAACCATAGTTGAACCGTGCGTCACACAGGCAAGGTTTGAGAGGACCATTCCAAAGCAGTGGTAGAACGGCACAGGAATACATAGCCGGTCCTTCTCGGTGAATTTCATCCCGTTACCTATGGTATAACCGTTGTTTAAGACATTGTGGTGGGTGAGGACGACACCTTTAGGATATCCTGTTGTCCCGCTTGTGTACTGGATATTTATTGGGTCATCAAAGGAGAGGGAATCACCGCGCTCAGTCAGTTCATCAGGGCTGATATTTTTCCCCTTACCGATGAATTCGTCCCAGGTGAACATGCCGTTGTACGGAACATCACCAAGGAATATGACATTTCTGAGGAATGGGAACTTTTCTGTGCTTATCTTGCCGGGCCTTGACTCAATTACATCAGGACAGGCCTCATACAGCATGCCGACATAATCTGAACTCTTAAATCTCCCCTGGAGTATGAGGGTGTTCACCTCAGCCTGCTTGAGCGTGTATTCAAGCTCAAATGTCCGGTATGCGGGGTTGATATTGACCATGATTGCGCCGCATCTGGCGCTTGCAAACTGGACAACTATCCATTCTGCATAATTCAGCGCCCAGATACCGACACGGTCGCCCTTGTTGACCCCTATGGCCATGAGACTAAGCGCTACTTCATCCACTTTCTCTAAAAATTCACTGTAGGTCCATCTGATATTCTGATCAACCGACACGAGTGCTTCAGTTTCAGGGTAGGAATTGCTGATTCTCTCCAGCATTTCGCCTATTGTCTCCCCGATGAGAGGTATTGATGAAGTACCATTAGCATAACTGATATTGGCCATACCTTATTACATTGGCTGATTAAAAAAATAAAAATGCCGGAGATTCATATCAAAATTTTTAAATGAACATATGTCATTATAGTATAGGCACTAGGGGTCGTGGCCTAGTCCGGCATGGCGACGGGCTCCAACGGTCTTTGCGTGTGATGAACAATGGGTCTACTGATTTGATGATGATCCGTTGGAGCGCTGATGTAAAAACCAATTGATGAGTTTCAGCGTGTGAGCATGCATATTCGGAGAGACCCGTCGATCGTGAGTTCAAATCTCACCGACCCCACCTTTTGTAAAAATTATTCCTTCAGAGACATCTGTAACTTAAGCATCTATTTTTACCATTAAAAACCATAATATAAGACAGGTAGGAAATTCAATGTATTTAGTAGGCGAAGCCCTGGAGGGCGAAGGTGCAGAACTTGCACATATTGATCTTTTAGCCGGCGAAAAGACCGGCCCGGTCGGCATGGCATTCGCAAACGCAATGTCACAGCTGTCACCCGGACATACACCACTTCTGGCAGTAATAAGACCCAATCTCTTAACAAAGCCTGCAACACTCATTATTCCTAAGGTAACACTTAAGACAGGAGCACAGGTCAATGCAATGTTTGGCGCAGTCCAGGCAGCAGTTGCAAAGGCTGTTGCAGATTCAGTTGAAGAGGGCGCATTCGGTGACAATAACATAGAGGATATTGTACTCCTCGTAAGTGCATTCCTTCATCCGGATGCAAAGGACTACAACAGGATTTACCGCTACAACTACGGTTCAACAAAGCTCGCAATCACCCGTGCATTTGCAGGATTCCCTGACAAAGAGACAGTTCTCAAAGAGAAGGACCGTGCAGGACACGCAGTTATGGGATTCAAGGTACACAGGCTCTGGGACCCGCCATACCTTCAGGTGGCCATGGATCTTGTTGACATGAAGTCTGTTGAGAGAGTCTTAACATCAGTGCCTAAGAATGACCATGTATTAATTGAGGCAGGAACACCTCTGATTAAGCAGTTCGGTCTCTCAGTAATAGGTGAGATCAGAAAGATCAGACCTGATGCATTCATCATCGCTGACTTAAAGACCCTTGATACCGGAAACCTTGAGGCAAGAATGGCAGCAAATGCATCCGCAGACGCTGTTGTTGTATCCGGACTTGCACCTGTGCCAACCATTGTCAAGTTCATTCAGGAAGCAAAGAAGACCGGCATCTACTCAGTCATTGACATGCTCAATGTCGATAAGCCGGCAGCTCTCATTGAGAAACTTGCAAAAGAAGGCGCAATACCAAGCATTGTAGAGATGCACCGTGCAATTGACGCTGAAGGCGATGACTACAACTGGGGCGACATTCCGGCAATAAAGGAAGCTGCCGGCGGAAAACTCCTTGTCGCAACCGCAGGCGGTGTCAGGCAGCATGTTGTTAAGGACGCACTTAAGGCAGGCGCTGATATTTTAGTTGTCGGAAGGGCAATTACAGCATCCAAGAATATCCAGAACTCGGCAGAGCAGTTCCTTGAAGAGATGAACAAGGAAGAGATCGACCAGTTCAGGATCATGACTGATTTCTGATCTGGAAAGACAATATTTTTTTCAGAACTTCTTTTTTTAGCTCCATTTACCGCAAATTTCGCCATAAATGGCATTATACTCTGTTTAGCAGAATGTATGAGAATTAATATAACGGAAAAACAAATACTCATAATTATGCGGAACTTAAAAATTATCGTTGAAAAACATGAAGATGGTTATATTGCATACCCCATTGGCCTGAAAGGGGTAGTAATTGGTGAAGGCGACACATATGAAGAAGCACTTTCAGACGTTAAATCTGCGATTGAGTACCACATAGAATCATTTGGAAGTGAGGTATTTGAAAATGAGGAGATACTGGAAACCTTTGTGGCAGAGGTTGCAGTCTGATGAAGTTTCCACAGGATGTACCAATTGCAAAAGCTCTAAAAACATTTGAATTACTCGGGTTTGTAACAGTCAGGGCAGGAAATCACATCTCAATGCAACGGAGTAATCCTGACGGTACAAAAACTCCGCTCACACTTCCCAATCATAGTAAAATTAAAGGTTCAACATTAAGGGTGATATGTAATCAGGCCGGCATATCAAGAGAAGAATTCCTGGAATATTATAATCAATGAGATAGCCGGGATGGGAAAATACTACATTCCCTCATCCTCTACACCTTAAATGGCAGTTTACAAAAGCAACAGGTCAACTGCCTTACCGCTAATATCAAATCTTCCTGTCGCAACCGCAGGCGTTGTCAGGCAGCATGTTGTAAAGGACGCACTTAAGGCAGGCGCTGATATTTTAGTTGTCGGAAGGGCAATTACAGCATCCAAGAACATCCGGAACCCGGCAGAGCAGTTCCTTGAAGAGATGAACAAGGAAGAGATCGACCAGTTCAGGATCATGACTGATTTCTGATCCAGTCAGACAATATTTTTAAAACTCATTTTTTAGATCTTTTCTCACCCATAATCAACACAACAGGAGTAATATGCTATTTTGAAGGATCTGTGAAACTGAACCTCTCTTTGAAAATACAGAGGATTACCTTAAAGCAGTATTATTCAGAAAAGTGAGATAACAGAGCAATATAACCGTCAGAATCAGCCGGGATATATTATATAACTGGCTCATAGCCAGCTGAAAAATAAGCATGCAACAGTCTCAGCAGGTTATGAAAAATAATTTCACTCATATTATATCCTTTGCAGTAAAATCACAATTATCAGTTATTTAATAGATATAACCGGCGGTGATGATAATAAATGAAATTATCCAGTTGATCTGGGATCTGATAATACCAATTATAATTATAGCAAATATGATTTTTGCTCTGGCAGTTGTTTTTATTGAGAGAAAAAATCCATCTGCCACAGTTGCATGGCTTTTAGCACTTATTTTCGTTCCGGTTATAGGATTTGTCCTCTACCTCTTTGTCGGTCAGAGTTTTTACCGTGAAAGAATGTTCCGGATAAAAAAAGAGGAAGATCAGGCAATTACAGAAATAATAGAATCACAAAAAAAGGAGCTTATTACAAAAGATCTTCCGGTGGAAAAAACACTGTATGATCCCTACAAACGGATGATTCTGATGCTTATGGAGAGCAACAGGGCTGCATTGACAACCAAAAACAGGGTAAATGTTTTTGTTGACGGAAATGATAAGTTTGCAGCTCTTCTAAAAGCTATCAGGAGTGCAGAAGACCACATCCACATGGAGTATTATATCTTAAAAGACGATGAGATCGGGCAGGAAGTGTTTTCTGCACTCACAGAACGTGCAAAGGCAGGTGTGACAGTCAGGTTCCTTGGTGACGGACTTGGGTGTGCAGGACCCAAAAAGACATTTTATGAACCATTTAAAAAAGCCGGGGGAAAATATGCCTTCTTCTTCCCATCCCTGGTAGCCATAAAACACCCCAGGATAAATTACAGGAACCACAGAAAAATTGCAGTAATTGACGGTAAAACAGGATTTATAGGGGGATTTAACATTGGAGATGATTATCTGGGTCGTATTCCGGAATGGGCACCATGGAGAGATACCGCTGTCGAGATCAAAGGCCACTCAGTAATGGCCATGCAGATAAGATTCATTCTTGACTGGAATTATGCCGCAAAAGATGAACAGATTGAACTGAAAGGAAGATATTTCCCGGAGATGAACGGAGATAAGACTGAAAACAGTGGCAATGTACCTGTTCAGATTGTTTCAGGAGGTCCTGATAACTACTGGAATCCAATAAAAGAATCCTATCTGAAGATGATAACCCTTGCAACAGAGTCAGTCTATATTCAGACCCCGTATTTCATTCCTGATGAGAGCATTATGGATGCCCTGCGAATGGCAGCTTTATCAGGAATAGATGTAAGAATAATCATTCCGTCAAAACCTGATCACCTGTTTGTTTACTGGGCAGGATATTCATATATCGAACAGTTACTTGATGCCGGAGTTAAAGCCTATACCTATAATGATGGCTTTATCCACGCCAAAACAATTGTCGTTGACGATGTCGCTGCATCCGTTGGAAGTGCAAACTGGGATGTAAGAAGTTTCAGGCTCAATTTCGAGACAAATGCCATAATGTATGACAGAAATATTGCAGGAGAGTTAAAGGAATACTTCTTAAAAGATCTCTCAGACTGCACAGAACTGACATCAGATCGCATTTTATCACTGCCAAAAATTACAAGATTAAAACTCTCAGTTTCAAGGCTTTTTTCACCCCTTCTCTGAGAATTATCTTTTTTCACCCGGAAGATACGTCCGGACAGCTATGGCATCATTCAGAATATCCGGAAGAATCCGGTTGTTATTTATTTGATCTGAAAACATCCTGCAATTTCTCTTTTTTAACAGAATAATGTGCAGAGAGGTATGATATTGTATATGGGACAAAACTCCATGCAATTACACCGGCTGTGGCACCTTTATTCAGGATACCACCTGATTTTCCAATGACAATGTTCTTCCGGTTCACAATTCCGGACAGGAACTCCTCAACCGTTTCACCGTATGAACCTGTTAAGACATTGCCTACATCAGGGAGGATATGGGCATCCGAACCGCCGGTAAAAGGAATGTCATTATTCCGGGCATAGTCCATTGATTTTTCATTTAAGCCCCTTATCATTCCGCCACAGATTGCTTCAATCCCGTCCAGGTGGTCCATAACTCCGGGGAGCATATTCTTATCAACACATTTTAAGACTCCACGGTTAATTCCGTAATATCCAAAGGGGTGTGCTGCAATTCTTAAACAGTCATATTGTTCTGCAAGAGTGAGGCATTTCATAACCGGCAGATTTTTTGTGAGAGCCGGACTTAATTCGGATTTTTCCCTGTTGAAATCATTATAAAAATCAGACAGGTCATCTGATGTATAAAAATATATGAGAAGATGAGGGCCTTCTTTGGTATCAAGTTCAATTCCGGGAATTATTAAGGTGTCACCCGCATATTTTTCTGCTTTTAAAGCACCCCCTATCTCATTATGGTCAGTTACCGAAAGAGAAATCCCTTTTTTTTCTGCATATCTTATAAGGTCCGGAATTTTTGTGAGTCCGTCTGAGTAGCAGGTATGAAGGTGCATATCTGCAGGGGTATATCCTTCTCTTTTTAAGGCTGAAATATCAGGTTTTTCAAGTTTTATCGGACTTTTTAAGGATTGTGTCATTTAGTTTTTCATTTCCTCTGCTCTTTTCCTGCGGGATGTAGCGGCCAATATTGCCAGAGATAATATTGTAGATTGTTTATAAAACAAAGGTGCCATCATAACTTATACCTTACACAACCAACAGCGATCCATATATTAAATTCAAACCCGGAATTGTGGCAGGTGCACCTGAATTCTCTTCTGCTTACAGCGGCACAGACAAATCACTAATAAAATTATTACTAATAAATTTATTAGTAAATTGAGACATTCAAACTAATGCGTGTAAAATAGATATTAATTCCCGTTTTTAGCGTGAATAACAGCAACAATCATATTATCACCAATTAATAATACAAAGTATCACAGTAATATCCAATAAAAATTTAAAATGTATTTTTCAGGATAAGACATAACATACTGCCCAATACAATTCCATCAGATACAATCATTTCACCATCTTAGCAAAAGGATACAAAAGTTACAAATGATGATGGGAGAATATAGAAGAAAAGATAAAAAGAGATTTCATCATGCCATCCGTTATTCTGACAAAAAACCTTACAAAAGTTTTCGGAGAGCTCAGAGCTGTCGATTCAGTCAGCCTTTCGGTTGAGAAGGGCAGCCTCTTCGGGCTGTTAGGCCCAAACGGCTCAGGAAAGACGACAATGATCAGAATGCTCACCGGACAGATGAGGGAGTCGTCCGGCTCGGCAGAGATTCTTGGAACTGACCCTGCAAAAGAGCCTGTTAAGGTCAGGGCTGCGGTTGGGATAATACCGGAACAGGAGACACCGCCGAGTTTTCTGACCGCTGAGGAGTATCTCTCATTTGCCGGAAAAATTCGTAAAATCGGAAATATTGAGGAGAAATCAGAATGGTGGTTTGAATACCTCGATTTTACGGATAAGAAGGATGTCTTATGCAAGGATCTCTCACGGGGAACAAGGCAGAAGCTTATGTTTGCACAGGCATTTCTCCATAATCCCGATCTCGCCTTAATAGACGAACCATTAATCAACCTCGACCCTGTCATGCAGAGGAAGGTAAAGGGATTTTTAAGAGATTATACCAATTCCGGCAAGACAATCTTTCTCTCAACGCACATACTTGAAATTGCGGAGGAGATATGCACCGATTTTGCAATTCTTCACAAAGGAAAGCTCCTCCATACCGGAAAAGTGACTGAACTAAAGGAAAAAGGCATTCATCTGGATGACTTTTTCATGGAGCTTGTGGAAAAGGAAATTGCAGATGAGATAATGGAGGGAAAAGGAAATGGTGAGAGGGAAGTTGGGGAGAAAGGAATTATAGGGGAAAAAAAGGATGCCTGAACTATTTCGTGCCATGTTTAAGGAAGAGTGGCGGATGCACTCAACACTCTTTGGAAGCCTGAACTTTGCCCTATTTCCGTTCATGATATTTGCAATCGCATTTATGGGTGCATTTCTGATACCGCTTGTAAGAGAGGTAATCGAGATAAACACCCTTGCACTGATAATACATGCCCAATTCGCACTTCTCGGAATAATGGTTGGATCGTTTGGACTTTTAGGAAAAGAGGTTATGAACCGGAGATTCGGGCAGGCAAGCCTGATTGCCTATTCAGCACGAAGCCTGCCGATATCTGAGAAGGTGATATTCTTAAACTTCATCGTTAAGGACATTGTATATTACTTCATCCTCTGGGTAATTCCGTTTGGATTAGGCTTTTTAATCGCAGCGCCATTCCTTGGAATTAACCTGTATTATCCTCTGCTTATCCTCCTGACAATTACACTCTCGTTTCTGACCGGACTCTGCCTTGTATTTCTTCTGTCATCGGTATATTCAAGGAGCAAAAAAGCTCTTCTTCTGCTGATTGCTGCAATGGCAATTGCTGCCGGACTTATGATATTTGGCACAGGCACAGAATTCTCCTTTCTCTTCCCTCCGCTGGCAGTATTTTATTCATTATCACCTGTAAACCTTGCAGTCTCAGTCCTTCTGATAATCGTCCTGTTTACCATTTCAATGATATTTTTCACGCCGGAATACCACAGTTCCGTTAAGCACTACAAAAACAGGTTTATTCCCATCTCCGAAAAACTTGGATTTTTAAGGGAGAATAACCTCGTGGCAAAGGACTTCATTGACCTGTACAGAAGCGGGGCAGGGATAGGGCAGACGCTCTTCTCATTTCTGCTCCCTTTAGGGATTATCTGGCTGATTCTCTCACTCATGGGGGACATTATCCCACAGGAGAGCCTCTTATTCAGTCTTGCGGTTGTAACCGGAGTTATATCCTCAACTATGTACACGTGGCTTACAGAATTTGACTCATTTGCAGCATACATCTTCCTTCCGGTCAGGACTTCGGACATCATCAAAGCAAAGGCCGAATCCTTCACAGTGCTCCAGATAATTCCGGTGATCTTTCTTGTGGCTGCCGGAACTTTATCCGGAATTCCGGGATACATACCAGGTGCAGTCGTGCTATGCCTTTCAGTCTCATTCTTTGCACTATCAGTTCAGATAAGGCTCTGCGGCCTTAATCCGGGCATACTCATCTACAATGTCAGGGTATTCCTGCTCTATATGCTTTTAATCGGCCCGGCTACACTGATTATGCTGGCACTCACATCCGCCGGCCCGGTATTTGCATATGCCGGAGTAATATTGCTAATCCCGGCATGGCATATGATAAATTCCGGGTTTAAAAAATGGGACAATACTGAGTTTGCAGGATTTTAAAATATTAGATCTTTGTGATTTTAGGACATTATACAGAAAATAAGAGACGTTTATCCACACAAAAAGTGACCGGGGAGCTATTTGCGATCCCTCAGGAGTTATCTACATAGTTGTCGGATTAACACCTGACGACATAAAAGCATAAAAGCATAAAATCAATACCCAATTATGTTAATCATGCGTTTCCTGACTTCATGAAGGTCGTGTTTATCAAGTGTAAAACGATAATCAGAGAAATATTCACGGTTAATTGTATAAATCTGCTCACACTTTATCAGCGTATTATTCTTTAGTTCCGGATATTTCTCAGGTTTAATCAGATAATGTGAGTAAATACGTGGCCTGTTATTAACTTCATCCCACATCTTAGACTTAACCGATGTCATCGGCACACAGATTATTGTTCTGTGATTTTCGTTAAGAAGTTTTCTTGGATTCATTACAACTGCAATATAATGAGGATCTTTCATAGTGCTCTCTGAAATTCCGGTGTGCCAGGTTAAATCAAGGAAAAATACATCGCCCTCACCCAGATTTCTTTTATCCATTAATCCGGCCTGCCCATTGATTCAGACTGAAGGTAAAGCATTTCCTCAGACACCATATCACAGGCATCATCTCCCGGATATTCAGTTACCCCTCCGGCATCTTTTGCAGCCCGAGTATAATAAAAAAAAGATTCAAGATCATCATATTCATATTCATCAAGCCGGAGTTTCTCTTTGGTTATAATATCACTGTTTTCTGCTTCTTTCCAGAGAGTAAATCTGTGAGTGAGATCACTTACTGACTGAGTACTGTATTTCTTCAGTGTCTGGATAATCAGATCAAACAATTTAATGTCATCTTCGGAGAATAGTGAAACATCAGATTTTTTTCTTGGTTTATACTGGTAAAGACAGTGTTCCGGGCCTATCTGCTCACAGGTTACACTCAGATATGCATTTGAATTATCTGTATATGAAAAACCAATATCAGGCACAGGACCGTTTGGGAGACGAATATATTCATCTTCCAGAAGTGTCTCTCCGGTCTGGTTAAATCTGAATAAATCCACAAAAAAAACAAATTTCATCAGCTTGGTTCTTCCAATCTCCGGATATCTCTCAATGGCATAGATAAGGGCATTAAGCTGTTTTTCAGTCTTCATATTCACACCTCAAAGTTTAAACTGATTTACCGGGACTTCGATAATTATTCACATGATGATTTAAAAATATCCGGATATTTACGCAGAATAATTCAGCAAATTCTTAATATAATATATTTAGTTACCCTATACCCTTCGGAATAAATAATTCTTCCTGAGAATACACAAAACAAAAATAAGGTTTCAGAGAGTCTCAGCGCCGTTCATATACGGCCTTAAGACCTCAGGCACAACAACCGTGCCGTCCTCTTCCTGGTAATTTTCCATGATTGCACGAAGTGTTCGTGTGGTCGCAACCGCTGTGCTGTTTAAGGTGTGAACAAAGTTCTTTGTCTCAAAGTCATGGGCATCCCTGACTTTGATGTTCAGCCTCACAGACTGGTATGCCGTACAGTTTGAGCAGGATACAACCTCACGGTATGTCTCCTCACGCGGCATCCAGACCTCCATATCATACTTCTTGGCGGCGACAGTGCCTATATCTCCGGTGCAGATATTGACAACCCTGTACGGAAGTCCGAGCATCTGGTAAAGGTCCTCAGAATTTTTGAGAAGCTCCTCATGCATTGCCCATGAATCCTCCTCTTTGCAGTAGATGAACTGCTCAACCTTGTTGAACTGGTGCACCCTGAAAAGGCCCCTTGTATCAAGGCCGTGTGCACCGATCTCACGCCTGAAGCAGGGGCTTATACCAGCCATCCGGATTGGCAGATCCTTCTCCTCAAAGATCTCATCCATATACATGGCAGCCATCGGGTGCTCGCTTGTTGCAATGAGGAATTCATCCTCACCATCAATGGCGTACATCACATTCTCAAAGTCGGCGAGATCTGTAACGCCCTCGTATGCGGCACGGTTCATCATGTAAGGCGGAATTATGGGTGTATAGCCGCGTCCGGTAAGAAGATCGATTGCAAGACGCTGAAGTGCAAGGTCCATCAGTGCGAGGTTTCCCTTGAGCATGTAAAATCCGGAGCCGGAAATTCTTGCGGCACGTTCAAACTCTGCAAGGTTCTTCTCCACCGCAAGTTCGCCGTGATTTTTAAGCTCAAATGAAGGCACGGCAGCTTCGCCCCATTTTTTAACCTCTACATTCTCAGAGTCATCCGCACCGACAGGGACAGTCTCATGGAGAAGATTTGGGATTCTCATCCGGTAATATTTCAGCTTCGCATTAATCTCCTCAAGTTCTGCCTCATCTTCCTTTATTCTGGCAGGCAGGGATTTGGCCTCTTCAAGAAGTCCCGAAAAATCTTCCTTTGCTTTCCGTGCATCATTAATCTCCCGGCTGATGACATTGCGCCGTGCCCGCATGGTATTGATTCCGGTCTGCATCTCACGCGACTTAATATCCTTTGCAAGCAGATCGTCAATCCATAAAAGCTTCTCCTCATCTCCCCTTTTAGTGAGATCAGCCCTGACTAGATCCGGATTGTTTCGTATAAATTTCAGTTCAAGCATAAATTCATTATATTTATGCCGATCATATGGGATTATTGTTTTGAGGAACAACTCAGAAACGTGGTATAGCAGATATATTTCCGGGCAGGAATTATCATCAAAACACTGAACATAATGAAATATTTCCGGGAAAAACTATAACAGTGTTAAATCCAGAGAAATATCCGGGAGCAAAATAATGAATACAAAAATTACCGGAATCTTCAATGAGGGAGATACAGAGAGAATCAGGGAATGGGTGAAGAAAGAGACGGGATCCATATACAACAGTAAAGATGAGCTTGCTGAGCTCAGAACGGAAATAAAATCACTCAGACAGGCCGTTGAATTGATGAATAAAAAAATTGAGAGAATTGAAAAGATCCTGAATAATCAGTCTGACTGACCATCCATCCGCACTAAAAAGCAGTTCATCCCATCTCAAAGGATGTGACACCAAATATATTATTTAAGGGAAGCTTTGGCACTTCATTTCTGTACATCCTTGCAGTGCCGAATACCTCCACCATACCATACTTTTCAGCAATTGCTACCGCCTTCACATTGGGTTCAGGGGTATCAAAATAAACAGGGCCGGACTTAACTGAACCGGAATCTACAAAGCCACAGAGTGCAAGAAAGAGATCTTCTGCAATCATTTCATCTTCAGCAAAGAGAGGGCCGATTTTCCACCCGGAAACGCATCTCCGAATCATACCGTAACCTGTGATCTCATCACCATTCCGGCTGACAAAACAGGTGCTCTCCGGCTGGCTTATCCACTTCTCAAGAAAACTTCTCCTCTCAGCCGGAAAATGGCGGGTATCGTATTCAAGGAGTTCTTCAAAGGGAACTTCTGCCGCCCTTACAAAACCGTGATCCTTAACACCGGCAATCTCACCTTCCCACCTGATGTTCCGGTAAGCAAAGATAAACCCGTACTTTCGGGCATAAACATCCTGCATCTCGAAAACCCCGTCAGCACCGCAGATCCTTTCTTCCGTATGTGAAAGACCTCTCCTCAGCAGTGCATCACCAATGCCAAGGTTTCTCAGTTCCGGTCTTACAACGAGAAATCCTCCAAATGACAAATAATTAAATAACTTTATGCAGACATTAAAACAAGGCACACAAAATGGAACAAAACTTTAATTTTAGAACTATGCTTAGAAAAGAACCCGAAGGTGGATACACAGCATATGTACCCTCACTTCCGGGATGTGTAACATTTGGAGATACTATAGAGGAAGCTACAGAAATGGTAAGGGAAGCCGTTGAGCTGTACATTGAAAGCCTCATTGAGCATGGCGAACCCATACCCTCCGATGATGAAATATTTGAATATAATCTTCAGATTAAAGCACAGGCATGAAACTTCCAAATTTAAATCCGCAAAATTTAATAAAATTTATTGAAAAGAGAGGTTTTACTCTTGACAGGGTAAAGGGAAGCCACCACATATACATTCATCCTGAAACCAGCCAGAGAGTTGTTATTCCGGTTCACAAAAAAGATCTGCCTAAAGGTACGCTAATGGAGATATTAAAACAGGCAGGCATGAAAAAAGAAGATTTGGAAGACCTATAACTTACTTTCCGCACATCTCATTTCGCTAAAAAAAGAATTACCTAAGTTTCAGAAAAAAGGAGTCAATAATATTGAGAATATGTTGAGTGGGGCATATTAAGAAGGTCTAAGATGGTAATTTGTATGTCGTTTAGTTTTGGATTGAATGTTTTGACTAATGTTCCGTCATTAGTGAGATGCTGGCACTTCATGTCATCAAATAAGCCCAGTACTCTATCTGTAGTAGGTGAAGCACATTGCCGCTTTTCGGGATAAATCGGAATTGATTCCATCCCTGATTTTTTCATATTTATCCTTATTTCGCGCTCAATTAATGACTGAACCAGATGTGCAACGAAATAAATGAACAAAAGTGCCTCAATACGGGTAATATTTTTCAGGAAGATGGGCGCTACTCCATATACAGTCTTAAGTTGTTCATGACGTTTCTCAATTTTTGGTTGATATTTATATTTCTCCAGGATCTCCCCGTGAGTCATCTCTTTACAATTTGTGATTAGAGGAAACATACCATCGCTACGTGCATCAGTTTTGACGTTTACGTCATTGATTTTCCATTTCACTTGGTACTGGACTTTAGTATTAGCTACATATTTGGTATCTTTCGTTGGCCGTCCTCTCTTTTCCTGTTTATAGGATATTTTGCTTATTTCATCTATTTCCACATCAATCCAGCGCTTTGTGCCAGTTGCTTCTATAATAGTCTCTACTTCTTGTGATACTGCCTGTTTTGTTTTCAGGCAGCATCGCTTACTTTCTAATCTCTTTTGCAATTCCTCAAGTTCCAAAATACTTTTATCTATCCTTTTTTGCCGGCGATTTTGGTCAATTTCTTCTTTTTTGGAATTCCATGCCCACACAATTCTAAATCCCTCTTTTGAGCATATGGGCGATTCTACCATTTTCCACGTAATGGTTTGTCCTTTCTTATCCCTTGGATTCTGAACCTTACAAATTTCATCCCATGAGACCTTATTTTCGGCAACATGATCCCTAAACCATTTTTCCTCAGACCTTGTTTTCGGCAGAATGGTGATAAAGAATCCTCCCTCTTTATCGATATGCTTCATTGTTTCAGTAACACACAATTTACTGTCCGCCACGTAAATAAACTCAGTATCCCCTTTGATTTTCCTAAGCGTATCCCAAGTATCAATATGTGTTGTATCGTCCGTTCGATTACCATCGTAATTTTTATAGTGTATAGGTATAGCTCCGTCAGACGAAACAGTTAGATCAAATACAAGCTGCTTAAGATCAGGTCTGTGATCTTTGTTATGCCCATGGGTAATGTTAAGTGTTGATTTCCCACGCTGGTCTTCCCCGTTTGCATCTTCATAGTTACCATAGAAAGTTATTGAGGTTGAATCATTGTGAAACTGATCCATTTCGATATCGAATTTACGAACTGCTTTTAAGACAATTTCAGTCATAAGACTGGCTCTGTCGGCATCAAATAGCTTTTAAAGTGCCCTGCCAACCCTGTCATCATTGATGTAATCAACCTGTTCCGAATTAAGATGAAAAAGTTGTGGTGCAAATGGATCCACCCAGTCTTTGAAATTATAAAGTGCCAGTCGTCCCGCAATTATATTTCTTAATACGATGCCAATTGAGATATGTGGCATAATATGATTACTTGGATCTGCATGAGGCATTGCACATTTCAAAATATCGTCAAGTTCAAGTTTATCAATAAAATAATTGATAATTGGTAGCGCATCAAGCTTTTCAGGCATTAAATCGAGAAAATCCTCATTATTCACTGCTTTTCACCAAACCCAAAAGTAAACTGTACCCAGTATCTCAAATCCAGGTGGGGAATCAACATATCCTATATATTTCGGTCACAAAGTATTTAAGGATATCCATAGATATATTTAAGTGTGAGAAAAGTAGATGTTGTTGAGAAGAATTTCACCTTACAGGAAGAAGTGGAAGTAGTTTATGAAAAGAAAGTTACACCGTTTGGCAACTCTGCTAAAGTCGATGTACCAAAAAAATACAGAGGCTGGAGAGCATATGTCATTGTTGTAAAGGAATGATCATATTCTCACAACCAAATTATACAAGTGAGAATATTGTTTGCCAGTAGTTAGGTTAAAACGGCATGAAATGTTTCAAATTAAAAGTGCTGATTTGACAAAACCAAACTAAATGGCCCTATTTTGATTTAAAGCGAAAATTTTCATTTAGTTCAGAATAAATTATGCTAAAACGTTTTTTAGATCTGCGGAAAGTAAGCTATAACTTAATCTAATATTTCTTTGCCTTCACAGAGTGATTTTTATCCTTAATAATTCCCTTTTTTTCAGACTTTAGACGTTAATTCCATCAATGAATTATATGTGCAGTAAATGTTCATCCCATCTCAAAGGATGTGACACCAAATATATTAGTTAAGGGAAGCTCCGGCACTTCATTTCTGTACATCCTTGCGGTGCCGAATACCTCCACCATACCATACTTTTCAGCAATTGCTACCGCCTTCACATTGGGTTCAGGAGTATCAAAGTAAACAGGGCCGGACTTAACTGAACCGGAATCTACAGAGCCACAGAGTGCAAGAAAGAGATCTTCTGCAATCATTTCATCTTCAGCAAAGAGAGGGCCGATTTTCCATCCCAAGACACACTTTCTAATCATGCCATAGCCTGTGATCTCATCACCATTCCGGCTGACAAAACAGGTGCTCTCCGGCTGGCTTATCCACGTCTCAAGAAAACTTCTCCTCTCAGCCGGAAAATGGCGGGTATCGTATTCAAGGAGTTCTTCAAAGGGAACTTCTGCTGCCCTTACAAAACCGTGGTCCTTTATCCCCTCAATATCTCCTTCCCACCTGATATTCCGGTAAGCAAAGATAAACCCGTATTTACGGGCATAAACATCCTGCATCTCAAAAACACCGTCAGCACCGCAGATCCTTTCTTTTGTATGTGAAAGACCTCTCCTCAGCAGTGCATCACCAATGCCAAGGTTTCTCAGTTCCGGCTTTACAACCAGAAATCCACCGAATGAGAAGTTATCATCATAATTTGAAAACTGCACAATTCCAACAATAACACCCTCCGACTCAGCAACAAACCAGCCGTCAGGATCAACGGCATAATGGCATTCACCGTCATACAGTCCGGGATTCCAGCCCTCTTCAGCTGCCCGGCCAACTGCTGTTGAAACCTCACCGGGCCGCATATTTCTTATTATAAACTCAGTTTCGTTACTCTCTGAAATTCCGGTATCCTCTCCCATAAAGAATAATTGACAGATAAATTAATTGAAGGTTTCTAATCAGCATTCAGCCAGAATATGCAATATTAATATTCAGAGAACTCAGAATTGAAACTAGGATTCACTTGATATATCAATATATCAAAATGATATTGTGGAAGAATGCCTGTCTGTATTCACCTGTGATAACAGTGAAGAACTTGAAAATAAATATCAGAATATAATATGTCAGGATGACAGACTCTCAAGAAAAAACGTCAGCTTTCAGGCAAATAAAAATAAACCTTTTTACCGATGGTTTAGCTATAAAGAAGGTTTTTCATCAGAACTGACATCTATGCTGATTGCTGAATACCCTAACAAAGAGGGGATAATACTGGACCCCTTCGCCGGCTCAGGAACCACTTTATTTTCTGCCAGCGAGGAGGGATTTCATTCAGTTGGTTTTGAACTGCTCCCAATTGGTGAATTTGTATTTAATTCACGTAAAGCAGCTGAAAAATGTGATCCACGGCAGCTCAGGGAGGCAATATCTAAAATCAAAAGAATAAATTTTAAAGAATACCCATCTGATAAATCCATAAATATTCCTGAGATACCCATCACAAAAGGCGCTTATCCTCCTGATACAAAAATAAATATTAATGGATATCTCTCATACCTAAAATCACAGGATTATAACCCGGAAATTTACCAGATCTTAAAATTCGCCTGCTTCTGCATCCTGGAAAAGATCAGTTTCACAAGGAAGGATGGCCAGTACCTCAGGTGGGATAAAAGATCCGGCAGAAGCAGAACCACTTTTCACAAAGGAAAGATCTTTACCTTTGAAGAGGCACTCTATGAACAATTAGACAGGATTTTAGAGGATATACTAAAATATGAGTTTTTGGGAATAAAAAGATCTCAGGAGAATTCACCTTCCTCAATGAAAACAGGTTCATGCTTTGAACTGATTCAAAACTGTAAAGATGAATCTGTTGATCTGATAATTACATCCCCCCCTTATTGCAACAGATATGACTATACCCGCACATATGCTCTTGAATTAACATTTTTAGGAATAGATGACGAAAGAATAAAAAACTTAAGGCAGCAGTTATTGTCCTGTACCGTTGAAAATAAAGAAAAATACGACTATTTCAATAAGATTTATGCAGACAATTACGGACAGAATTTATTAATTAATGCTGAAAATTCCTTTAATTCGTGCCTGCCACTCCAGGAAATACTTAAAATATTAGAGAAATTAAAAAATGAAAAAAAACTGAATAATAATGGCATTTACCGAATGATAAAAAATTATTTTTTTGAGCATTCGATCCTTATCTCTGAATTTGCACGAATCTTAAAACCCGGAGGAAGAATATATTATGTCAATGATAATGTCAGATACGCCGGAGTAATAATACCTGTAGATTTAATATTATCAGAATTTGCAGAGGCAGCTGGATTAAAAGTGAAGGAAATAAGGAAATTACAGAGGGGAAAAGGGAATAGTTCTCAGCAAATGGGAAATTATGGCAGAGAAGAAATCAGAAAATGCGTATATTATTGGGAAAAATAATGAATATTTTGAAAAATAGTGACAAATTGCCTTTTAAGAATCATCTGGAGTCGAGGACCGATTTGATTACAAAGCCGGAGATAACCTGTGAGGGATTTATTAACCAGGCACTGAATAAAGGCAGATAAGCTGAACCTTACATAAATAAAGCATATATTCTGAAAAATGAAGCCAGAAAAGCTGACAGCCCTCAGGATTTAGTCAGGTTAAAAGAGATATATCCTGCGTTATTAAAAGCATCCATGATCTCGGCAAAAGCTGAAAAATATTTTGATGAGATCAACTCAAAAGAAGCAATAAATATGCTGATTAACGAATACCTCGAGCCCAAAGGAGATAACTTTGCTGATGAACTGACATACAGATATTTACTGAGTGAAGGTGACTCTTTTGGCGGCCATATGAGAAATGTAATCGGCAATATGTCAGAATGGAATCTTAAATCAATGCTCATATCTGCATTTGAACTGTATGAGATTGACTACCATTACTACCACAATAACAAATGGAATCCTCCTGATTCACAAAGTGATATTTACAGAAAGGCAAAAGGATTTGCCTGGTCGAAAGATGATTCAGGCCGGACATTAATGTTTAACATAAATGTGCCATTTCTGGAGGGTAATGGGAAAAACGTGGATGTATGCCTGTATAACTGCCACCATAAAAATTTCAGCTTCAGAGGAAAAAAAGATAATCCACCCACAAACTCTGAAAAAGAACTGTATCTCTGCCTCGGGGAATTAAAAGGAGGAATTGATCCCGCAGGTTCTGATGAACACTGGAAGACAGCAAACGAAGCAATATCCAGAATAAGGAAGGCATTTTCAGATCAGAAAAAAAGACCTGCAATATTTTTTGCTGGGGCAGCGATAGTGGAGACGGTTGCAAAACAGATGTGGTCCCAGCTGGAATCAGGGGAATTAACAAATGCAGCCAATATTACAAACAAAGACCATTTAAGCTCCCTCTGCTCATGGATAATCAGCCTCTGAATTGAAACAGGATGAATTCCTGCAACTCATCCCATTGGCAATTTCATACCTCCCGCCATTACCGGAATATTATCCGGCACAGCAGATCAAAAGTTCACATTATCCGGGAAAAAACTACACCCAAACCACAATTCAGTCTTTATCCAGGTAAGCAGCCGGACCAATCTCATCTCCGGGCATCATGACACAGACCTTCATATTGGTAACCGTCTCAATAGTCCTCTTAAACTCTTCTGCATCCTGCTCAATCAGTGGGAAAGTATTGTAGTGCATCGGAATTACAAGCGGTGCACCAACAAACTCAGCCGCCATCATAGCTTCTGTTGGCCCCATAGTAAACCGGTCACCAATAGGAAGCAGAGCAACATCCGGGTGATAGAGATCATGAATCAGCTTCATATCCGAAAACAACCCTGTATCTCCGGCATGATAGACCCTCACTCCGTCCACCTCAATAACAAAACCTGATGCAGGCCCGCCGTATGCACCCTCACCGCCCATCTCAAACCATGACGAGTGAAGTGCCGGAACCATTGTAAACCGGATACCCAGAACCTCAATTGAGCCTCCTATGTTCATCGGTTCTGTCTCAAGCCCGCGTGCAGAGAGATATTTAGCAAGCTCATTCGGGCAGACTGTCAGCTTATTTAAGGAAAGCGCCTCGCCAAGATGGTCATCATGCCCGTGAGTCACTGCCACAATATCCGGCTTACAGCCGAAATCACCATACGGCATAAAAGGATCTATCAAAATCTTCTTTGTGCCTTCAAGATAAAAGCACGAATGGCCAAGCCACTTGATCTTCATACAGATAAGATCAGTCTTTCTCAATAATAACCTTGCCCGCAGAAACTTCCGGAGCAAAAAAAACAGCTTAAGAATAATTTAAAAAAATATCAGGATATATCAGCCAGTTCAGCTTCAGTCCTGTCTATAGCGTCCGCAAGTCCGTCATTTGCAAGTCCTCCGGTCATTGACTCAGTAAGATCACGATCCTCCATCACATCCTTAATCCTCTCAAGGAATGGATCAAGAGTAATATCCTTCTCCTGTTCAATGACATGCCTGTATTCACGAAGTGTTGACGGGCTGATGCCAAGCTCTGCACTTATATCCTTCATCGTCTGCCCGGATTCGAGAAGCACTTCCATTTTGGCCCTCTCAAAAGGCATCTTGAAATCAAGATCGCGGAATAGTTTTAGTCTCACTCTGGCACGGGCCACAGTTTTAGAGAGTTTTTCATCCCCAAGATCACGTGCAATCTCGGTGTCGTTGCGTCCCTCATAGTACCCACATACAAGACAGGCGAGGTCCCTTGGTTTCAGTTTGGTCTTGAAAAAACCCTGATCAAGGATTTCACGCATAATTAAAGCGACTTCGCGCTCAATCGCGTCTTTATCACGCAAGGTACCATGAATCTTCTTCATAGGCTCTACAATTTCAGTTTTCCCGGAGATATTTGAAAATAAATCCAATAACTCCTTCTTCCTGTTTGTAGAGTTTGTCTTTTTCTTTCTTCTGACGGCTGCCATGTTATTACCACACCAGATAGACCTGTATAATTATCCCAATCACATAAATAAGTTCTCATTTGACATAAACATGACAACAGGAGAAGAATTAAATCTGAACAGACAATCAACAGGAAAATCTCCCATTCAGTTGATTAAAAGAGACTGACAACAGTAAATCTTCCGGATTATAAATTATTTATCCGGACACATCACTTTAATATATGTTTTATAATTCCCGGACAGAATTATTAAGAACATATCAGGTAATTTTAGTATGCCCGACATTTATGACAAAATAATGGAACTTGCAAAGAGGCGTGGATTTGTATGGCCAACATCCGAATGTTACGGATCAGTGGCCGGATTTATAGACTACGGCCCTCTCGGCGCAATGATGAAGAGAAAAGTGGAAAATGTCTGGCGTGATTTTTATGTCATCCGGGAAGGCTACTTCGAGATCGAATGCCCCACAATCGGCGAAGAATCGATATATATCGCATCAGGGCATGTAAAGGGATTTGCAGACAAGATGGTGCAGTGCCCGTCATGCAATGAATATCACAGGGCTGACCATGTTGCAGAAGCAAACGGCGTAAGCAATGCAGAGACAAAGCCCATAGAAGAACTGACAGAGATCTTAAGAGATCTGCCATGCCCCTCATGCGGTGAGAAGTTCGCAGGTTCAGAAGTCTATCACTTCAACCTGATGTTTCAGACAAACATCGGACCGGGTTCACAGAGAACAGGATACATGCGCCCGGAGACAGCCCAGGGCATATTTACGGACTTCAACCGCCTACTGAGATTTTACAGGGACAAACTGCCATTTGGTGCAGTCCAGATCGGAAAGTCATACAGAAACGAGATATCTCCCAGGCAGGGAATGATAAGGTTAAGGGAGTTCACACAGGCAGAAGCCGAGATATTCGTTCATCCGGATAAGAAGGATCACCCCCAGTTCTCCAGATATGCAGATATGAAAGTCCCTTTAAGAGGGATAGAGCAGCAGGAGAATGATCAGGAAGCTGCCATTACAGGAATGGCCGATGCTGTAAAGGAAGGAATTGTCGCAAACGAATATGTGGCATATTACATCGCACTCACATACGACTTCCTCATATCCTGCGGTGCAAAACCGGATAAGGTCAGGTTCAGACAGCACCTTCCGGACGAGAGAGCACACTATGCAACCGACTGCTGGGATGCAGAAGTATTCTCAGAGAGGTTTGGATGGGTTGAAACCGTAGGTATTGCCGACCGGACAGACTATGACCTGCGTGCCCACGCTTCACAGAGCAATGAGACATTCACTGTATTCATACCATACGAAACGCCGAAAAAAGTTATGCAGAAGAGGGTAAAGGCAGATATGGGACGGCTTGGGCCTTTATTCAGAGGCAAGGCAAAGGCAGTCTCAGAAGCCCTTGCAGAGGCAGTGCCTGACGGGGACGGTGCAAAAGTTGTCATAGACGGCGAGGAGTATTTTGTCCCCAAAGATATGTATGAACTTGTCGAGGAGGAGGTTGAGATCCGCGGTGAATATGTCATGCCGCATGTAATAGAACCATCCTACGGCATTGACAGGGTAATCTACTCTGTACTTGAACATGCCTACGAGGAAGAGGATGTTGACGGAGAAGTCAGGCGTGTCCTCCATTTCCCTCCAAAAATTGCACCAGTGCAGGTCGCAGTCCTGCCACTCATGACCAGGGACGGGCTTGATGAGATTGCAAAGGATATCGAAAAAGAACTTCTCGATGAGGGCATACTTGCCCAGTATGATGACAATGGCGCAATCGGAAGGCGTTACAGAAGGCAGGACGAGGTAGGCACTCCATTTGCCGTAACTGTGGATTACGACACAAAGGAAGACGGCACAGTAACCCTCAGAGACAGGGACTCAATGAAACAGGCAAGAGTCCCCGCAAAAGAGGTTCCGGCAATATTATACTCTCTAATCAAAGGCAGAATTAAATTTGAATCACTCTGCGAGTGATGATACCAGATGAAATACATAAGCCACCCGCTGATTAAACCGGACTCACTTGAGGAGAGAAGATACCAGTTATCAATAGCCGTGCATGCACTGGAGGGCAACACCATGGTTGTCCTTCCTACAGGGCTTGGAAAGACAGCTGTGGCCCTTCTAACAACCGCATCAAGGCTTAAGACTGCGGGCGGAAAGATGCTGATGATGGCACCGACAAAACCGCTTGTCGATCAGCACAGAAGAATGTTCACCGATCTTTTGATCGAACCTGAAGATCCGGACGATGAATTCTCCGGATTTGCATTCTTCACAGGTGAGACAAAAACCTCGCAGAGGCAGGAGATGTGGGAGAAGTCAAGGGTTATCCTTGCAACCCCGCAGGTCATAAAAAATGATATAATAGCCGGCAGATACTCACTGAAGGACGTAACCCTTCTGATAGTGGATGAATGCCACAGGGCAGTCGGAAACTATGCCTATGCCTTCATTGCGGAAGATTATATGCAGACCGGAAAAAATCCCCTGATTCTTGCAATGACCGCATCTCCGGGAAGCAAAGAGGAGAAAGTTCACGAAGTCTGTGAAAATCTCTCCATAAAAATTGTCGAGAGCAGAACGGAAGATGATCCGGATGTTAAACCCTACATCCATGAAAGAGAAGTTGAATATGTAAATGTTGAACTTCCGGAAGAGCTTGGAGAGTCTGTTGGCATGCTCAAATCCATCCTTGAAGAGAGGCTGAATACACTATCAGATATGGGCTACACTGTCCCCCGCCCGGATAAGCTCTCGATGAAGGAGTTAAACGGCATCAATGCCCAGGTTCAGAGGAATATCCAGAAGAGAGAGCCTGACGCATTCCTTGCAGCATCCATCCATGCCGAAATTATGAAGATCAGGCATGCCATAACCCTTGGGGAGTCACAGGGCAGCACAATTCTAAGAGGTTACCTGAACAAACTTGCCGGAGAGGCATTCTCACCCTCCGGGAGCAAAGCCGGAAAAAGGCTTGCAGCAGACCACACCTTTCAGGATCTGCTTGCAGAGTCAGACGGGTGGAAGGAGGAGATCCACCCCAAACCGGACATGGTCTCTGAGATAGTGAAGGCACAGCTGGAAAAATATCCGGAGAGCAGAATACTCGTATTTGCCAACTTCCGTGACACTGTAAACCTCCTCTCTGAAAGACTCAATAAGGAAGGCTTTGAATGTGCACGATTTATCGGTCAGGCTTCAAGGGACAGTGAGAAGGGACTGTCACAGAAGAAGCAGATCGAGACATTATGCAAATTTAAGGAAGGAGAGTTTAAGGTGCTTGTGGCAACATCTGTCGGTGAGGAAGGGCTTGATGTACCCTCAACCGACCTTGTCATATTCTACGAGGCAGTACCCTCTGAGATCAGAAGCATACAGAGGAAAGGCAGAACGGGGCGGCACGGAAGCGGAAAGATAATTGTCCTGATAACCAAAGGCACAACCGATGAGACATTCCGGTACATAAGCGGCTCAAGAGAGAAGTCGATGAAGAAGGGGATATCTCTTCTGAAGGAGAATATAGGCAGAAAACCTGAGATACAGGGCAGCCTTCTGAACTTTGCCGGTGAAGGCAGCACAGGAGATGCAGGAACTCCAAGAGATCAGATGACTGACAGTGAAGCTGTCCAGGCAGCAGGGCAGACCTCATTTGAGAACTTTCCACCCACAACCTCCGGCCCGGTCATAATTGCGGATGACAGAGAGACATCATCAGCAGTAGTTGAAAATCTCTATAAGAAAGGTGCATCCCTCACCATTGAAAGGCTTGAATACGGGGACTATAAAATAGGAGATAAAATACTCGTTGAGAGAAAGACAGCAAGGGATTTTGTCGATACACTCGTTGAAAGGGACCTTATAGGGCAGGTCAGAAAGATGTCAGAGGAAGTGACAAAGCCAGTTCTGATAATTGAGGGTGAGAACCTCTACTCACAGAGAAATATCAATCCGAATGCAATAAGAGGCGCACTTTCGGCTATAACCATCGGCATGGGTGTATCAGTCCTCAGAACCGAAAATTCATCCGACACAGCAGAGATGCTCTATGTCATGGCATCAAGGGAGGCAGGCAGCAATACATCATACCACCGCAGTGCACACCAGCAGAAGGCGTATAGGTCAAAAAGGGAGAACCAGGAATATATCATATCTTCATTTCCGGGAGTCGGCCTTAAAAATGCAAGAGCACTGTTGGAGAAGTTTGGCACAATTCAGAATATCCTCAATGCCGAAGAGGACGAGCTGGAAAGTGTTCCAGGTATCGGCGAAAAGATTGCCAGGTCAATACTTGACATATCAAAAAACAGGTATTAAACCGGAATATTACTGCCGCAATGCAATAATCCGGCCAAAAAAACTATCTCTTTTTCAGTTCGTTCAGCGCACCTGTTCCGGTCTTAATACATCTCATATAAGTAAGACAGTCACCGGGGTTTGCAGTATCCCTGATTCGTTCACATAAGTCCTTTATTGTATCCTCAATATCAAGATACAGAGAATCCGGGTGGAAATCTTTCACTTCCGGAATATTTTCAGCCATGTTTCCGGCAGAAGATCTGACGGAATTTCTGACGTAGGAAGAGGCATCGGGCGCGCTTATGCACCCATTACTATATTCACTGTCATTATTGGCAATCTCACTTTTCTTTGCAGATTCATGAACAACAGGAGGCTCTGCTGCAACAGGCGGATTTTCCGCACAGACTACACATAACGTCTCCCCTTTAACAATAAAAAGAGGCGAACCACAGACAGAGCATGTCTTTTCAAGCATTTTACCACCTTTCAAAAGGTAATCGGCCATAATATCCTCAGGCTTTCTCATTTATGCACCATCTCTACATCTTATATATGCTCAACCACCAATTAATAATAAGATGGTGATATAATATGGCAGAACCTGAAAAAATCATAAGTAACTGCGTAATGATGCTCCAGCAGATAACAGAGGATTCAACAATCCCAAGAAACATCAGAAAGGTTGCAGACGAGACAAAAAAAGTCCTTACCAATGAGAAACAGACTCTCGGCCTTCGCGCTGCAACAGCAATTTCAATGATCGATGAGATCTCAAACGACCCTAATATGCCTGTTCATGCAAGAACAAGAATCTGGGGACTGGTATCACAGCTTGAGACAGTACCGCTTGACTGAATAATCATCAATAAAACAATACATTTTTCAATCCGGATATAAAGTTAAGAGCCACGAATATGGATATATCCTCCATTAAGGCGATTTAACCAAAAGATCCGGAAAATAAAAAGTATAAGATCAAAAATGCAGATCTGAAATTTTTGCTGACTTTTATACTGAATTTCTAAAGAGAGAACCTAAATCTCCTAAGAGAGTACAGTGGACTTTTCTTGACCGCTTATTTCTGACATCAAGTTCAAGGAGAACAATCTGCTGCCATGTGCCGAGGAGAAGACTCTTATCCCTGAAAGGCACTGTCAGTGACGGACCGATTATTGCCGCCCGGACGTGCGATCTGCCGTTGCCGTCACCCCATGCGAGATCGTGTTTATATTCAGCATCAGCCGGGGCGATTACATTGAGTGCCCTGTTCAGGTCTTCAAGGACTCCGGGCTCGTACTCTATTGTTGTTATAGCGGCCGTTGAGCCTTCACAGAAGATGTTTACAATGCCATCCGAAAGTCTGCTCTCAGAGAGCAGTTTTTGCACATCCGGAGTGATATCAATTATGTCACCCTCACCTGCGGTCTCGATATTCAGGATATAGTGCTCCATAAAAAGAGTTATTTTTTCGTATAAAGATAAGTCTCTTCCGTTGTAATCTCTCCTCCGGTTGGCATATTCACCTTCACCTTAATCTGGCCGATTCCAAGGTCATACTCTCCGGTGTTAAGTTCATTATATGGAATCCTAAGACCGCTTAAAGGATTGTCACTGCCTTCATCAGATGATGTTATTGTTGCATATCCCCTGTACAGGACTTTTCTCGGACTTACCGAACGCTGGAGTTTATCAAACAGCGGAGTGTATGCAGTCACTTCAGCCCTGATTGACGAACCGCTGAAGATGACCTTTCTGCCATATTCATCATAGAAGGTAAAGTGAATGACAATTCCATCATTTCCCGGTTCTGCGTCCCAGTCAACAGGCTCACCGAAGAGATCCATCTGCTTAATCATCGATGGTGTTCCGGCCACCTCTCCGGCATACACATAACAGGGAGTTGTATAGCCTGTTACTGCCGGAACTACCCCATTATTGGTATTGCCGGACACTGATGAAGCATCAGCAGAATTCTGGTAAACGGTGTTTGTGCCTGCCGGACTGACAGGATTTCCGGAGGCACCCGAATCAGCTGCCTGTGAACCAAACCGGGCAGCATCCGGATACTTTGTCAGGATAATGTACCCTCCGGCTATGATTACAAGAATTACAACCACAATAGCCACAATATGTCCTTTTTGCATAGTCTGAGTTAGAGCGGGATATGATATAATAATATATGGTAAACGGCACAATCGTATTTTTCAGTGATATGATATCTGAAACAGACAATGTCAGCTTAGATCAGATGATAAAGTAATCTATGCTTAAAAATGATCAGTCATCACTGATTTTTCAGTTATATGAAAACATGAAACAGGCTACACAGCTTATTCAGCTGAAAAGGTATGTAATCCAGAAGCTTTATCTGTTCATCACTGGATTTTCCGACAGTGCCGACAAAAAGGAACAATTATATCATATGGCGGTAAATAAAAATCATTGCTGGGGATCCATTATATGTTTGAATATATCCACATATAACATATATAATTGGGGCCGTGAATATTTCTTATTTTATTCTCCCAAATTATTCTATAATCAGCATTTGTACATATATTGAACAAATGAGTTGTATGACATTAATATATTCTGTTGATTTTCTGAATATATTATAATGTCAGAATTTAAATCATTATTATTATATGGAGAAATTATATGAAATTCAAAAAACCTGTTTTAAATATCTTTTTTTTGTCTGTGATTATTATGCTGACTTTTGCAGCGGTGCCTGCATTGGCTGTAACTGAGGACCAGTATGGAATTCCGGGAAATGTAACCGCTGAAAATATCAGTGTAAAATCATCTGATGCCGGAGCTGTTACAACCGGTACTGCTGAAATGAACTGCACTGTTAATTCTACGTTTAAACCTACAGGAGCCGGTTGCGTATCTATTACAGCTGGCGTTAATGTTACCAGCCCTGAAGTCATAAACAGAGAAATAAAAGATAATCCTGCAGCTCCAGTAGAAGCAGATTTTGAGAACCTTATAGTCCCATGCCTGGCTTCAGGCAGGAACAACCAGACATTTAATGATCTGGGTTTTACCTTAGTCGGCGACCTTAATTCCGGCGATTATGTTGAGATTAATCTCTCAAACCTTGTAACTGCCGGAGCAGACTTCAGTGTGGTGGATGCTGCCAGGACAAATGATACTGTTGTAACCAACTACGCCGCCTCCGCAGCTAACCTTACAGTTGGCATTGCTTCTAACAGGGTCAGGGTTACAGTTGCTGATGGCGGATTTGTCAATACCAGTACATCTGTCACACTTGGCTTAAGAGACAAAGATGGCAGAGCAGACATAGTTGATGTCAAAGCCGGTTCATCCGGACATTATGGTATTAACTTTACAAGGTCGGATTCCGGTTCCGTGGATACTGCAAAAGGAATCATTGGTGGCAATATCCTCAACGGAAGTGCAACTTCACTTCATAATGATGATTCCGGTCAGGCACAGAACTTCAGATTCACATTTGATGGTGACTTTGCAGTGAATGAGAAATTTGAGATTATAGTAAAAAATAGTAACATTGAATATGCAACCGATATGGAGGATGACTACGAAGTGGCCAACGCAGATGCATTTGTTTCAGATGTGATATCATACGCTGGTGCAAATACAACAATTACTCTTACGTCCGGAGACGATATAGCATCAGGTACTGAAGTTACAGTTAGAGCCCGCTATGTTAACTCTTCAGGAACAGAGAATGAACCTGTTGATGTTGCTGTCAACCGTCTTGACACCAATAACGGTGATGAATTCAGATTTAATGTTGGTAATTTTATTGTGGTCAGCCCTTCCACTGCAACGGTCGGCAGGGATACAGTTACAGTATCTTTCCTTGAAATTGAGAATAGTAATTCCCTGACATTTACTCTGAATGCAAAAATCAGTATTACAGGTCCTTTCAGGGTAAATCTTACAGATTTTACTGCACCGTTCGGGACTATGGATGGCGGTACATTTGTGGTTAATGGAAATAGTTCTCTTGATAATCTGTCTGTCAAAATATCCGAACCGGATGGGACCAAAAATAATTATACGCCGGTTCAGGGTGTACCGGAGAAATATCAGATAACCAAAGGCGCTTATGATTATATTGAACTAAGCGGTGCCGGAGTTGGAGGTGAGTGTTTTTCGCTGACCTTTACGGGCAAGGTTGAGGATTTAACAGGTTCTGCACCACACGATGTCACGTTTGTAATTAATGATGCCGAATATATATGTCCCATTGTATCTTTGGATATGACTGTAGGTTCAAACTCTGCGAATAAGGATATAACTCTTGTGATGCCTGACATTCATATTCCTGTGGACTGGCAGAATTGCCTTGGAGGCAGTAATGACGATGGGGGTTATAGTATTTCACAGACCTCTGAAGGTGGCTATATCGTCACCGGATATACATATTCAGACGATGGTGATGTATCCGGCCACCATAGTGGTGAAGATATGTGGGTCGTGAAACTGTTCGAAAACGGCACTCCTGAGTGGCAGAGGTGCCTTGGAGGCAGTAATGACGATATAGGCAAGAGAATTGTCCAGACCTCTGATGGTGGCTATATCGTCACCGGAACTACTAAGTCAAACGATGGTAATGTCTCCGGCAACCATGGTGGTGAAGATATGTGGGTCGTGAAACTGGATAGTGGAGGTAACCTTGTCTGGCAGAAGTGCCTTGGAGGCAGTAATAACGATAAAGGCAAGAGTATTGTCCAGACCTCTGAGGGTGGCTATATCGTCACCGGATATACATATTCAAACGATGGTGATGTATCCGGCAACCATGGTGGTGAAGATATGTGGGTTGTGAAACTGGATAGTGGTGGTAACCTTGTCTGGCAGAAGTGCCTTGGAGGTAGTAATAACGATAAAGGCAAGAGTATTATCCAGACCTCTGAGGGTAGCTATATCATCACAGGACATACATATTCAAACGATGGTGATGTATCCGGCTACCATGGTGATCAGGATATGTGGGTTGTGAAACTGGATAGTAGCGGTACCCTTATCTGGCAGAAGTGCCTTGGTGGCAGTAATGACGATAAAGGCGAGAGTATTGTCCAGACCTCTGAGGGTGGCTATATCGTCACCGGAGATACATATTCAGACGATGGTGATGTCTCCAGCAATCATGGTTATGAAGATATGTGGGTTGTGAAACTGGATAGTGGTGGTATCCTTCTCTGGCAGAAGTGCCTTGGTGGCAGTAGTTATGATTCCGGCAAGAGTATTGCCCAGACCTCTGAGGGTGGTTATATTGTCACCGGAACTACTGAATCAGACGACGGTGATGTCTTCGGCAAGCATAATTTTAGTGATATGTGGGTCGTCAAACTTTCCGGGGCTGGTACCCCTGTCTGGCAGAAGTGCCTTGGTGGCAGTAGTTATGATTCCGGCAAGAGTATTGTCCAGACCTCTGATGGTGGCTTTATCGTCACCGGATATACAGATTCAGATGACGGTGATGTTTCCGGCAACCATGGTTTTGATGATATGTGGGTTGTGAAACTTCCTGCTGTGTTCGGAGAAGAAGTACTTGCTGCCGGTTTTACTGTGGATCAGACTAACGGGACACTGCCTATGACTGTTAAGTTCAGTGACCTGTCCACCGGAAATCCTGTGTCATGGTCCTGGTCATTTGGTGACGGTGAAACGTCCACACTTCAGAATCCTGAGCATAACTATACATCCCCCGGAAACTACACAGTCAGTCTGACGGTTACAGACAATGCCGGCAGTGACACTGAGACAAAAGCTGAGTATGTCCTTGTGTATCCAAAAGGTGATTTCAATCACAACGGCAGAGTTGACATTGGTGATGCTGCTATAGTTTCTTATATGGTAATTAATAAAGCCCCGGTAGACCTGAAAGCTGACTTTAATGGCAACGGAGCCGTTGACATCGGTGATGCGTCAAAGATTGCGTATTATGTTGCCGGAAAAATCCCTTATCTGTGAGATTTACCGTGTGCTCAGGGGCTGTTGCTTTGGCTGAAGAAATCATATGGGCCGCACAGATCACAAAAAAAACAAAATCCACGAATACCCCCGAAGGCCAAACAGACAACATAACCCACAAAAAGAATATCTTTTTTTTCCAGGGCTTACAGGTGGGGTAATTACTGAGTATATTCACTGAATTTCCGGTTGGGAAACAATTCCCGGAGATAGGTTTATCCCTGTCCGGACTGACAATTTATATTATCTGACCTGACTGATGATTACCGGGAATTACTTTGGAGGACTGACTGTAGCAGGACACTGTGAATAAGTCATGGGAGGCATTTCCATACCATCAGGTCTGGAGGATTGGGTATGAAATCTTTAAAATATTTTCTCATAGTTTTGGCTGTAATCTCTGTATCGGCCTTATTAGGTATCGCATCTGCTCAGGGGCCGGAGTCTTCTGATGCAGATACTCTCTGTATTTTAAATGCTGACTCGCCGGATTATGAATTTGTGTTCAAATGGGGTTCTTATGGTACATATGGCAGTCCTGCCGGTGTTGCGGTGGATTCTGCCGGTAATATGTATATTTCAGATTTCCCGAATCACTGCGTCTGGAAATTTGACAGTAATGGCATTTTGGTTAGTACATGGGGATCAGAAAGCGCTGGTGATGGTCAGTTCAGTCGTCCGGAAGGGATTGCTGTTGATTATTCCGGCAATGTGTATGTCGCAGACACTTACAATTCCTGCATTCAGAAGTTTGACGGCTATGGTACGTTTATCTGTAAATGGGGATCAGAAGGTGCTGGTGATGGCCAGTTCAGTCGTCCGGAAGGGATAGCCGCAGATGGTTCCGGCAATGTGTACGTTGCAGACTGCTGGAACCACCGCATCCAGAAGTTTGACAGTGATGGCACCTTTATCTGTACATGGGGTATAAAAGGCACCGCCGATGGCCAGTTTAATTATCCGGGAGGTGCTGCTGTTGATTATTCCGGAAATGTATATGTCTCGGATACCTGCAATTGCCGGGTTCAGAAGTTTGACAGTAATGGCACTTTCATCTGCACCTGGGGCCGGGAAGGTACCGGTGATGGTCAGTTCAGTCGTCCGGAAGGGATAACTGCAGATGATTCGGGCAATGTGTACGTTGTGGACAATGAGAATTTCCTTGTCCAGAAATTTGACCTTAATGGCACATTTATCAGTAAATGGGGCTCTTATGGTGAGGGCGATGGTCAGTTTGATTACCCGTCAGGAATTACTGTTGATAATTCCGGCAATGTCTGTGTTGCAGATACTGAGAACCACCGCATCCAGAAGTTTGACAGTGACGGCACCTGGCTTTCCGGGATATTTCTTTCGCCTCTGACAGGTTATTTAGACTGTCCAAAAGGTATTGCTGTTGATAATTCCGGCAGTTTATATGTTGCAGACTCCGAAAATTCCCGCATCCAGAAGTTTGGTAATGATGGCACATTTATAAGTGAATTTGGTTCTAAAGGCACTGGCGATGGTCTGTTTTATTATCCGGAAAATATTGCTGTTGATAGTTCCGGCAGTATTTACATTGCAGACACCTACAATTACCGCATCCAGAAATTCAGCAGTGACGGCACTTTTATCAGTACATGGGGCATAAAAGGCTCTGGCGATGGCCAGTTTGAACAGCCCCGTGGCATTGCTGCTGACAGTTCCGGCAGTATATACGTTGTAGACACCAACAATCACCGCATCCAGAAGTTTGGCAGTGACGGGACATTTATCTGCACGTGGGGACAGGAAGGCACCGGCGAGGGTCAGTTTCATTATCCAAGAGGCGCTGCTGCTGATAGTTCCGGCAATGTATATATTGCTGACTCCTGTAATCACCGCATCCAGAAGTTTGGCAGTGACGGCACCTTTATCTGCACATGGGGACAGGAAGGTACCGGCGAAGGTCAGTTTAAAAACCCGGATGAAATTTTTGTTGACAATTCAGGCAATGTGTTTGTTGCAGATCACAGGAATCACCGCATCCAGAAGTTTGACAGTGATGGTACCTTTATCTGTACCTGGGGGTCAGAAGGCACCGGTGATGGTCAGTTCAGATATCCTGAGGGCATTGGTGCAGATAATTCCGGGAATATCTACGTTGCAGACTCCTACAATAACCGCATCCAGGTATTTGCTCCGGTAACAGACCCTGTCTGTACTTCACGTGAGATACATTCATCTGCCCTTTTTTCCGGAGGTGAAACAAAGGTCACAATATCAATAAAAAATGCCGAAGGAAAACCGCTTGTTCTAAAAGAGCAGGTGCCGGCAGGGTGGATGGTAAGCAGGGGCATAGACAGTGCAGACAGTTTCAGTTTTGGTCAGGATATAGCACAGTGGGAATGGACTGAGGTTTCCGGAGAGAATTTAAGCATTAATTATCAGCTTAAAACCCCCGAAAGTGCCGAAACAGGGATATATTCTCTGAACGGGACACTCTTCGGACAGAATGGTATCATCTGCAGTATTGGCGGAAATAATACTATTAATGTAACAAAAACTCCTCCTTCTCCGGCGATTGAATGGCAGAGATGTCTTGGTGGCAGTAATGATGATTCTGCCAATAGTGTCTCCCTGACCTCTGATGGTGGTTATATCGCTACCGGATATACACAATCAGATGATGGTGATGTCTCAGGCAATCATGGTTCAGGAGACCTGTGGGTGGTTAAACTGTCTGATGCAGGCTCACTTCTGTGGCAGAAGTGTCTTGGTGGCAGTAACTGGGATGAAGGCCGGAGTATTTCTCAGACATCCAACGGAGGCTATATTGCCACCGGTTTTACATGCTCAACGGATGGTGATGTCTCCGGGAACCATGGGTACAGGGACCTGTGGGTAGTCAGACTGTCTGATGAAGGCACACTTATGTGGCAGAGATGCTTTGGAGGTAATTCTACTGATAGTGGCCAGAGTATTTCCCGGACTTCTGATGGTGGGTATATTGTTGCCGGATATACAAAATCAGATGATGGTGATGTCTCCGGCAATCATGGGCTGATTGATGTGTGGGTAGTTAAAATGTCCGAAAACGGGACTCTGGAGTGGCAGAAGTGTCTTGGTGGCAGTAATTATGATGAAAGTTTTAGTATTCACCAGACCTCTGATGGTGGCTATATTGTCGGCGGTTATACAAAATCAGACGATGGTGATGTCTCCGGCAATCATGGCTCAGTAGATGTATGGGTAGTCAGACTGTCCGAAAACGGGACCTTAAAATGGCAGAAGTGTCTTGGTGGCAGTGAGACGGATGTTGGTTATGACATCTCTCTTACCTCCGATGGCGGTTATATTCTCACCGGATATACATATTCAGACGATGGTGACGTCTCCGGCAATCACGGATGTGAGATGTGGGTGGTAAAACTTTCCGGGGACGGCACCTTAGAGTGGCAGAAGTGCCTTGGTGGCAGTTATGAAAGTAATGGCTCAGGTATTGTCCAGACGTCTGACGGCGGTTATATTGTCGCCGGAACTACATATTCAAACGATGGTGACGTCTCCGGCAATCATGGTTGTTATGATATATGGATTGTCAGACTGTCTGAATCGGGCACATTAAAGTGGCAGAAATGTTTGGGTGGAAGTAACTGGGACTTTGGCTTTAGTATTTCCCAGGTATCTGATGGCGGTTATATCGTTGCCGGATATGCAGGATCAGATGATGGTAACGTTTTTGGGAACCATGGCGATTATGATGTGTGGGCCGTAAAACTTGCTCCGGATTCCGGAGAAATAGCTCCTGTTGCCGGTTTTACTGTGGATCAGACTAACGGGACACTGCCTGTGACTGTTAAGTTCACTGACCTCTCAACCGGAAGTCCGGTGTCATGGAACTGGTCATTTGGTGATGGGGAAACGTCCACACTTCAGAATCCTGAGCATAACTATACATCCCCCGGAAACTACACAGTCAGTCTGACGGTTACAGACAATGCCGGCAGTGACACTGAGACAAAAACAGAATATATTATTGTATATCCAAAAGGTGATTTCAATCACAACGGCAGAGTTGACATCGGTGATGCTGCTATAGTTTCTTATATGGTAATTAATAAAGCCCCGGTAGACCTGAAAGCTGACTTTAATGTCAACGGAGCCGTTGACATCGGTGATGCGTCAAAGATTGCGTATTATGTTGCCGGAAAGACGGGCAGTCTTTAAGAATTTTTAAAAATTAATCCCTTTATTTTTCCAGAAAAACTAAACGAAATTATAAAGTTCAACCTAAAATATTACAGAATATCTTAATTAAGTACTCATCTCGATTTCACCAGCTGCAACTGGACGGCAGCAAATCCTGCCAAACTCATCAAATACAGATTTTTCAAAAGAATAGTTTTTTTTGAGCCATATAATCAGTGTGAACCAGAAATCTGATTCACACACCAGTATTATCCGGACTTATCTGGTCTCATCTTGACGAGTCAATACTAAGATCTTCCTCATACTTTACAAACTTCTCTCCGTCCATACGAATCAGATAGACAACAACGTGATCAGTCCCGGCTCCCGGTTCAGAAGCCTCTGCACTCACCTTTGTACCAACAGGAATATGATATTCGTCAGCCTCAATCTTTCTTAATTCTGTGTTTACCGTGCCGTCCGGCTTTGTGACCACAATCTCAATTCCTCCGACGACATTCTCATCAGTTCCGCCTTTGAAAAATACTTCAATATTTCCGGTTGAAGGACTCTTTTTAACTGACACATCAGCCCGTAAATATGAGAGATGCCAGTAAGCCTCTCCACTGTCCCCAACCTTCATCTTCAGATAGGTATCCTTATTCAGCTTAAAGGACTCAGGAACATCAAATACAAGCCATCCGGTTCTCTCACCGGCAACTGACATATTGTGTAGTTTACCATATATTGTCTGCCCGACATAGATGTCACCGAGATCCTCCAGTACATAACTTCCGACAAGTTCCTCATCCTCTGCCTGACTGTTTTTAATAACTGCTCCCATTGGGGGGCAGATATTCAGTTTTGCCTCATATGTCTCAGAACCGTCAATAACTGTAAAGTCAGATGCAGAAGGCGACATAAATGTCTCTATTGTATCTCCCTCAAGAGCCATCTTAACAGCCAGCATTACAAATTTCCTTCCGGAATCTGCATTCTCTGTCACAGTTCTTCCCTTCTTCATATCAACAACAGGATACAGTTTAGTAGTCTTTAAATCACCAAGTTCAATGAATGAATTGGTATAAGAATCATATCTTGTAAAAGATCTTCCGGACGATGGATCAAAATAGACTATGTCATACTTCTCATAGGCATCAGGATACATATAGTAATCCGCTGCTGTAACCGCAGAAACTCCGGAATTTACAGCAGATTCTGCCTTAGCAGCCACAGTTTCCTCTGCTGAAGTTCCTGCATCAGTTTCTGCGGATTTATCTGCTGAAAAAACACTGTTCATCTTAACCGGAGTCTCAGACGGCAGAGCAGTGCTTTCAGCAGAAACTCCCGCAGAATTATCATCAGTCATTGTGTTATCAGCTGTATCTCCACCTGAAGAAGAGACGGGCCCGGTTGTGCATCCGGAAATAGCAACAGATATGAGCAGTAACACAGTTATGCAACCATATAAAAATGAATTCCCCATAATTATTTCTTGAACATAAGTATGATATATAATTTTTGAAACTCCGGCATAGCAGAAAATTCCGATAAAAAAGCAGATACAGAAGTAACTGGCACGTATTTAATCACATAAAAAGATAAATGACAATTATAAATTATCAGTCATTACCGGAATTTCTGAAAATCCTGAAAAATTGCAGAAAAATAAATGAATTGATTAACCCAATAAATTAATCATTCAAACTTAATATCAGAACAACTCAGACTGTCCGGAACTATGATTCTCCTTTACCGGGGCATCATGGTTATCTTCTGAATGACTGCTGCCACTATCACCGGAATTTACGGAATCATCCAAACCATCATTCTCCTCTTCATCCCCATCAGAACCAAGGACTGTAAATCCGACAACCGAGTCACCGGAATCAACCTTCATCACACGGACACCCCGTGTCCCGCGTTTCTGAATGGAGATCTCTGATACCTTTGTCCGGATAACAATACCCGAACTGCTCATAAGGATGATCTCGTCATCATCACTTACAGCCCTTGACGCAACAACACCGCCTGCAACATCGGTCTGGATATTTCTAACACCCATTGTTGCACGCCCGTGTCCCCTGAACTCACCAAAGTCGGTTCTCTTGCCATATCCCTTCTCGGTCACAGTCAGCAGATGATCCATCTCAACCGCAGAGATGTCCTTTAACTCATCCATAAAGCGGAGTTTCATACCCTTCACACCAAGAGCATTCCTGTGTCTGAGAGGAATTGTATTTGCACCCATTCTGAGAGTCTGGCCCTGAACAGATGTAAGCACAAGCTCACCATCATCACCCATCTTTAAGACACCGACAAGCTCATCGTCATCCCTCATTGTAATCGCATTCATGCCGGTTGTTCTCGGCCTTGAGAATTCATTCTGAGGAATCTTTACAACCATGCCGTGCTTGGTTGAGAAGAGGAAGAACTCATCACTCTTAAATTCCGATACCGGAATTAAGGCACTGACCTTCTCCTCACCAAGATTCAAAAGGTTTACAATGGCCTTGCCCCGGCTCTGACGTGAGGCTTCCGGAATGTCATAGACCTTCAGCCAGTACACCCTTCCGGCAGAGGTGAAACAGAGGAGATAATCATGTGAATTTGCAACAAAGACAGTCTTTACAGCATCCTCATCCTTGCATGCCATTCCGATTATGCCCTTTCCGCCGCGTTTCTGTCCCTTGTATGTATCAAGAGGCATCGACTTGATGTAGTTCTCACCAGTCAGTGAGACCAGAACTGCCCGATTCTCAATGAGATCCTCCTTATCAAAGTCATCCACATCATGGGTGATCATTGTCCGTCTCTCATCTGAAAACTTCTCACCCATCTCCACAGTCTCCTGACGAATCTTTGCAAGGATATGATCCTCATCAGAGATAATCAGGTTGAGCCTCTCAACCTCATTTAAAAGGCCGTCTCTCTCGACAAGGATCTTCTGATGTTCAAGTGCCGCAAGCCTTCTGAGCTGCATCTTAAGAATTGCATCAGCCTGAACCAGATCAAGGCCAAAGTTCTCAACAAGAGCCGCCTTTGCCTCTTCACTGTCTTTGGATGCCCTGATGGCCGCAATAACCGCGTCAATATTATCAAGGGCCAGAAGCAGACCCTTTAAGAGATGCAGGCGATCTTCAGCTTTCTTAAGCTCAAATCTGGTTCTCCGGAATACAACCTCCTTTCTGTGCTTAATGAACTCCCCAATAAGCTCTTTTATTCCGAGAACCCTCGGTTTACTATCGACAATCGAGAGGTTAATGATACCAAAGGTGCTCTCAAGAGGTGTGTGCTTAAACAGCTGGTTTAATACCACAAGGGGCACAATTCCGGATTTAAGCTCAACGACAACCCTTATGCCATCCTTGTCAGACTCATCACGCAGGTCAGATATGCCATCAATTCTCTTATCCTTGACAAGTTCTGCGATATGCTCAATCAGCCTGGCCTTGTTGACCTGATAGGGGATCTCAGTGATGATAATCCTGCTCTTCTTCCCCATATCCTCGACTTCAGCCACACCACGGACTTTAATCCTGCCTCTTCCGGTTGAATACGCACTTACAATGCCGCTTCTCCCAAGAATCACACCTCCGGTAGGGAAATCCGGCCCGGGAATATGCTCCATGATCTCAGAAACAGAGATCTCCGGATTGTCGATAACACTGCATACTCCACGGCAGACCTCACCTATGTTGTGCGGCGGCATTTTGGTAGCCATACCGACAGCAATACCGTCAGAACCGTTTACAAGAAGATTTGGTATCTTTGACGGAAGAACAACCGGCTCTTTTAAGGACTCATCAAAGTTGGGTGTAAAGTTAACCGTATCCTTATCAATATCCTCAAGAATTGCCTCAGATACAGGGTCAAGCCTTGCCTCGGTATAACGCATAGCTGCCGCAGAATCACCATCAATTGAACCGAAGTTACCCTGCCCCTCAACGAGAGTGCAGCGGTATGAAAACGTCTGGGCCATCTTGACAAGAGTGTCATATATGGAAGCGTCCCCATGAGGGTGGTACTTACCCATTACTTCTCCGACAATACGGGCACTCTTTTTATACGGCTTGTCATGGGTATTGCCCATCTCACCCATTGCAAAGAGCGTTCTCCGGTGGACAGGTTTCAGACCGTCCCTCACATCCGGAATCGCCCTTCCGATGATGACTGACATCGCATAGTCAAGATAAGAAGACTTCATCTCCTCTTCGATATTGACAGAGACGATACGCCTGCCTGATGAAAGCGTAGATATATCTTCAGATGTCAAGGTTTGTCACCTCCTTTGCATGTCTCATGATAAATTCACGGCGGGCATCAACATCATCCCCCATAAGTTTTGAAAAGATCTCATCAGCATATGTTGCATCCATGATATCAACCTGTTTTAATACCCTCGTCTCAGGATTCATTGTAGTGTCCCACAACTGATCTGCATTCATCTCTCCAAGACCTTTGTACCGCTGGATTGAAACGCCCTTGTCACCGTATTCTGCAACAGCCTCTCTCATCTCCTCTTCCCTGAAGGCGTACTTTTCCGTCTTTCCCTTCGCAATCCTGTACAGAGGTGGCTGTGCGATATAGATATAGCCATTCTCAATCAGATCAGGCATATAACGGTAAAAGAAGGTCAGCAGAAGTGTGCAGATATGTGCTCCATCAACATCAGCATCAGTCATCAGTATGATGTGATGATACCGTGCCTTCTCAACATTAAAGGATTCTCCTACACCACAGCCGATTGCAGATATAAGAGCCTGAATTTCAGTATTTTTAAGTATTTTATGAGGGCTTGCCTTCTCAACATTGAGAATTTTACCCCTGAGAGGCAGAATAGCCTGAAAAAGCCTTGAACGACCCTGCTTTGCAGAACCACCCGCAGAATCACCCTCAACAATATAGACTTCACTCTTTGCAGGATCTCTCTCAGAGCAGTCTGCAAGCTTTCCCGGAAGTCCGCCGCCCTCAAGTGTACTCTTTCTTCTGGCAAGTTCCCTTGCCTTCCTTGCAGCTTCCCTTGCCTTTGCAGCGCCAAGGGCCTTCTGAACAATAATCTGGATAACCTTCGGGTTCTCCTCAAAATATTCTATCAGTGACTGATAGACGAGTGAATCAACAATACCCTTAACATTGCTGTTCCCAAGCCTCATCTTGGTCTGGCCCTCAAACTGCGGCTCGGCAATCTTGATACTGATAACTGTATTGAGACCTTCCCTTACATCCTCACCTCTGAGCGGTGTTGAGATCCCCTTCAGGAGGTTGTTGTCCTTTGCAGTTTTGTTGATGGCTCTTGTAAGAGCACTTTTTAAGCCCTCAAGATGCGTTCCGCCCTCACGGGTGTTGACACTGTTCACAAAAGTAAGAATAGTTTCGGAATATGCTGATGAGTACTGGAGTGCCACCTCAACCTCAACCTTGTTTGGCTCATCAGAGGTGTGAAGGTAAATAACATCCTTGTGGATGGGATCTTTTCCTGATATGAGATGATGTACAAACTCCTTTAATCCGCCTTCATAATGGAAAACATCCTCAAAATCATCTCTCTTATCCGCAATTTCAATCCTTATTCCGCTGTTTAAAAATGCAAGTTCACGCATCCGGTGGCTCAGGACATCATAGTCAAAGGTGACTGTCTCAAAGATGAGAGGGTCAGGCATGAATGTAATCTTTGTCCCATGCTCAGGACCGGTGCTTGATGCATTTACCCTTGAAGATAGAGGTTTTGCAACCAGACCACGCTCAAAGCCCATCTCGTGAATATAACCGTCACGGTGTATCTCAACATTGAGGAATGTGGAGAGTGCGTTTACAACCGAAACACCGACCCCGTGAAGACCTCCTGAGACCTGGTAGGTATTCTTATCAAACTTTCCTCCGGCGTGAAGGACAGTCATAACAACCTCAAGTGCACTCTTGCCTTCCTGCTCATCCATTACATCAACAGGAATACCTCTTCCGTCATCGGTAACAGTGCATGAACCATCGCTGTTTATTGTGACAGATATATTATTGCATATGCCGGCGAGCGCTTCATCCACAGCATTGTCAACCACCTCATAGATAAGATGGTGCAGACCGCGTGTGTCTGTGCTTCCGATATACATGGCCGGACGTTCCCGTACAGGGTCAAGCCCTTCAAGAACGGTAATATTTGATGCATTGTAATTATTTTTAGCCAACCGGAATTTCCCCCCTGGTGTTAAAGCACTCTTTAACTGATATTCTCAAAAACAGATTTCCTGAATTCATCTAAAACCTTCCGTCTAAAATATGTAATATTTGCTGAGCAAAAATGCTGTAATTATATTGTCTTTATATATAGATAAAGGGATCACAATTATCCGGAAAAAGAGATTATAATTGATATTTTCTGATTTTTCAGCCGGAATAATCACTCAATCACAACAGAGGAGAACACCGGAAATATGTGGCAGACAGGCTCACCTGAACCACCTGATATTTCAGGGAAATTTTGTGCCGGAAAAATCCGGAAAAAAGGATTTTAAAATCAGATTTCAGTCATATTTTCCGGAATCAGGATCTGTTATTCCAAGTTCCCTGTCAACCGCAATAACAAGCCTTCTCATCGTCCTGATGACACCATCGAGATCATCGGCATCCATCTGACCGTTCTGATGCCACATAACCTTCTGCCGCAGTGACACAACAATCTCCTCAATCTCAGTACCTCTGAACTGCTCAGGTATCTCCAGCCCCACCATATGATCAGAAAGACCGTTCCAAGCCCTTGCAGGTGGAAGGCTGAGACGTTTTGAGATGAGCATAATTACGGTTAAAAAACCCTTTCCAAACTGACTTGTCATATTACGGTTTTTGCAGTTTATCCGGGATAAAAGTAATTGACTCCGGCCGGAAAGATTACCGGAAAAACCCAAAACCAAAACGGTGAGACAAAAAAAGGCAGCAAAAATAATTCAGGATGAGAATACCGACTTCATCTCCATACAGGCCGCAAGACCAAGTGCCTTAATCACTGCCGGTCTTTTGAGCACTTTCCGGATGATAACTCCTGGCCTGTCCATATCACCGTACTGTATGATGTCAGCCTGAATATCCGGCCGTGAGAGCACCCGGCAGATGTCGTCTATCTTCTCATCTGAAAGATTTCTCCTCATCTTATACATCATCATACCAATCTTAAGCTCACGTCCGAAATCGCCCTTCCACCGGTCTTCATATCTTTTAAGATCAGAATCTGAAAAACTGTTCTTCTCTATGCACTCAAGTGCCGTCTCAGAAGCATGAAATGCAGACCTGACACCTGTATAAATACCGCCGCCTGAGGTTGGCTTGGCAAAACCTGCGGCATCACCGACAAAGAGTGTCCTGTTATGATATGTCTTAGGCATTACACCAAGCGGAACTGTGCCGGATACAAGGTGCACATTTCCGGGGCCAAAGCGCTTTATGAACTCAGAAAACCTCTGCGGGACATTCTCTCCACCACAGAGTCCCACCCTTGCCCGCCCTTCTCCGGCAGGAATGACCCAGCCAAAGAAGTCCTCAGATGCACCGGGATATATCTCAACAAGGTTATGACAGCCCGGACAGGAGACTTCAGCCTGTGCACCGGAGAGAATAATCTCCTGCCGTTTTAAGCCATAATGACGTGACAGTACGCTTCTTGGCCCGTCGGCGGCAATAATCATCTCTGCCTGGATCTCTTCCCTGCCTGCCTGCCCGCGTACAAAGACATTGCCGTTCTCTGCACCGCAGACATATGACTTAAGCCTGAACTCTGCTCCGGCATCTGCGGCATTCTCTGCCATCTCACGGTCAAGTGCCGCCCTGTCAACAACATATGCCTTTGTTTTTCCGGAGTCAAACTCCAGAACAGAACCGCCCGATGAGACGATCTTTGCACCTGACACTTCCTGAAAGACTGATCTCTCAGTGACACGGCATTCATCAAAGGCATTGCAGCTTAAAAGTCCTGCACACTGCACAGGGTAACCTATGGATGCATGCTCTTCCAGAACAAGCACTTTAAGGCCGGACTCAGCACAGAACCGTGCAGCAGCACTGCCACAGGGCCCTCCGCCAACAACAATCACATCATACATCTGTGGTTATATTTTATTCCGGAAATCCAATAAAGGGAACTGAGTGGGATGAAATGCACAGTAAACCGGAGATGAAAAGATCATCTGCCACTGCACCATCTGGTAACTATTTCATTCACAAAACCAAAAAGTTATGACATAATGACCCCTGAACCTGTATTTGCATGGAAACAGTGCCTGATCATACGAAGTGACGTTAAAATGAGCTGCGGCAAGAAATGCGCCCAGCTTGCACACGCCGCAGTTATTGCATATGAGAAGGCCGATAAGATTACAAAGAAGAAATGGTATGATGAGGGAATGAAGAAAGTAGCCCTCAAGGCAACCTCCCAGAGGCAGTTATACGAGCTTAAGACCATTGCGGAAGAGGCAGGAATCTCAGCCGCAATTATCACCGATGCCGGAATGACTGAAATTCCGCCGGGAACAGTCACAGCACTGGGACTCGGCCCCGCCAAATCTGAAGACCTCGATAAGATAACCGGAGACCTCTCACTCCTATGATGAAAAGCGAATTTGAAACCGAGAAGATAATCGGGACAGAATATTACATAACTGACTCTTCAGGGACAGGAGGCATACTCAGAAAAACGCCTGAGGACTTCATTGTAAAGGAGATATACGGTGAGAAGAAGATGACAGGCGGCCCTTACCTCATCTGCGAGCTTGAGAAGACAAACTGGGAGCTTCAGAGAGCTGTAAAGGAGATTTCAAAGAGGCTTGGCATCAGCCACAGGAGAATCGGGTGGGCCGGCACAAAGGACAAAAATGCCGTCACCACACAGCTCATCTCACTGTATAACATAGACGAGGAGAGAATCTCAGCCTTAACCATAAAGGATATGGTGCTTAAACCAGTAGGAAGAGCCAATGCACAGCTATCACTTGGCGAACTTAAGGGCAACAGCTTTGGAATTACGATAAGCGACTGTGACTGCGGAGAGGATAAGATGAGAGCGGCGGCTGAAGAGTGCCGTATTGCCGGTGAGAAGGGAATCATTCCAAATTATTACGGCATACAGCGCTTCGGAGCAGCGAGGCCAATATCCCATCTTGCAGGGCTTGAGATCCTGAAAGGAAACTACGAGTCAGCAGTAGCCTGCTATGTAGGCATGTCATTTCCGGACGAGAGGCAGGAGACGAGGGAGGCAAGGGATATATATTACAAAAACCGCGACCCTGTTGAGGGCCTGAATGTAATTCCGGTCTTTCTCCGGTATGAAAGAGCAATGCTTCATCACCTCACAGAGATACCGGGAGATTATCAGGGCGCACTGAAGGTACTGCCTCCAAAATTGCTCTCCATGCTTGTCAGTGCCTGCCAGTCCTATATATTCAACAGGGCACTCTCTCACAGAATAGAATCAGGCACAGGACTAGACGAGATTGTCACCGGCGATCGGATCATCTTTACAGGCGGAAAGGAGGATATTGCAGATGATAAGAATATCAACACCGCGAAGGTACATATGAAAAGGGGACGGTGCATGCCGGCAATATTTATGCCCGGCAGTGAGGAGTACAGAGTCTGCGGTGAGACCGACACCTATATTGAAGAAGTTATGGCAGAACTTGGCATAAACAGGGAAAGCTACAGAACTGCGGCTGCATTTACAGAGACCTCCTTTAAGGGCAATACAAGACCTGCGGCAATAAAAGCAGATATTTCATATGAATTACTGGAAAACAGCATGAAGCTTGACTTCACCCTCCCGCCCGGACATTACGCAACAACCGTATGCCGGGAGATAATGAAGACAAAGCCGCTGGATATGGCCTGATAACAGACAATAAGAATAACAAATCAGATCTAAAATAAAACCCTCTTTTAAGAAAAAAAACAGAAAATCCCGGCATCATATAATGCCGGAGAAGTATTCAGATTTCAGGCAGTTTCACCCGTAAAACCGACTCTGCTGAGTTCCCTTGCCCCTTCCATAGCAGCATAGAGGTTGCCTGTCCGGTCAACAAGCCCAAGCTCAATTGCCCTCGCACCACGGACAATCTGGGCCTCCTCAATATCAGAGCGTGTGATATTCCTCTGCACCATCACATCCTCAATGAAGAGTTCAAAACTCTCATCAACGATATTCTGGACATAATCCCTCTCCTCATCTGTCATGGACCTGAATTCCGATCCTATATCCTTCTGATCACCGGATTTCACAACCGAAACATTGACTCCTTCCTTCTCAAGAGAGCCGCTGATGTCATGAAATGTCCAGATTGTACCTATGCTCCCGGTCATTGTATCCGGATTTGCATAGATCAGATCAGAGTGCGAGCTTATATGGTACGCCGCAGAGGTTGCAATATCACCCATTGAGACGACAACAGGCTTTTTTGCTTTGGCATACTCGACATCCTGAATGATCTCCTGTGCGCCTGCCGGAGAGCCACCCGGACTGTTGACCCTGAGAACTATTGCATCAACGAGAGGGTTGTCCGCTGCCTCGCGGATCTGAGAGCCGGCGTACTCACTGCCGATATACCCGCCACCATAGCTGTTCCCCGAAACAATGGTCCCTTCAATCCGGACAACTTTAACGCCGCCCTCCTCAGAAAACGGAATGAATGCCAGAGCAATGATGAGAAGAACAGCAATCAGAATTCCGGCTAAAAACCACTTCAGCCCGTTCTTCCGGAGTTTCTTCCTCTCTATCTTTCTCATCTCATCTTCAAACCAGGACATGGGTTCAGATCACCGGTACAGGACATCATACTCAGTAACAAGATTAGTGCCGCATAGATAGTGCCTCTTAAGTTCAAGCCGGAACATCTCATCCTCAGATTCAATGTGCATGCCGCCCACAAGCGAAGGAGTATCAAATCCACCTACAATGAACGGAAGGTGAATCAGCCTTATTTCATCAACCAGCCGGTTCTGAAGCATATAATAGTTCAGAGTAGGCCCGCCCTCAACCATCAGGGATTCAATTCCATAATCCCTGGCGAGAATTTCCATGAGGAGAGTATAATCGACATGAACACCACCTGCAACCACAACTTCCACACCACGGCTCTTCAGATATGTTATATTTTCAGGATCTGCTGACTCTGTAACGGCAACAATCGTCTCTGCATCGTTTAAGAGGACATTTGAGTCAGCCGGAAGATCACCCCGGCTGCATGGAATAACCCTCACCGGACTCTTTCCCTCAACATGCCGCACTGTAAGAAAGGAGTTGTCAATTCGTATTGTATTTGACCCGACCATAATTGCATCATATTCGGCCCTGGTCTTATGAAGCAGGATATCGGTCTTCTCATCCATGTACTTCATCAGTATCTTGCTTGAAGCGCCCTTCTTTAAGGTCAGTTTACCATCAGCAGTGATTTCTGACATTATGAGCACATGAGGTTTCATCTTATTTTCAGACATGATAATCAGATATTACTGTTTTATCTTCTTTTTGCAGTCAAAACAGTTATCATTTATTATTATTTAAATGGCCTTTAACCACCAGGTTTGATGATAATAACAGGCAGGCATATAATAATTGATCAGAATATAACCCAACCAATATGGCAGAGCACACATAATAAATAACCCGGATCAGCAGTATATCCGGCAGATCCAGGTAACAAAGAATATGACAATAAGGCATAAATAAATTAATAGTACCGGTCAAGTTGGTTTTTTCACACTGCAATGACTAATAATAATCAGGATATGAATATTACTTCCCTCAGACCCAAATTTACAAGATGCCTTGAGCCTCTGGCAGGCATCTTCATAAAACTGGGCATCTCCCCGAATATGATAACTGCCCTCTCCCTTATTGCCGGAATTATCGCAGCTTATCTCTTCTTTAACAGAATGTTTCCGGCAGGAGCGCTCATGCTGTTATTATCAGCAGTGCTCGATCTCACAGACGGCAGTGTTGCAAGGGCAAAGGGAAAAGAGAGCAGGTTCGGCGCTGTAATCGACTGGATTGTTGACAAATATGTGGACGGCATTGTAATTATTGCAATAGGACTCTCCGGAATACCGATAATTTCAGGCATAATGAACCTGCCCCCGCAGTATATTCCGGTTGCAGACTTCGCAGTTGCGGCATTTGCCCTCTTCGGCTCAATGATAAATACATTCATAAAGCCGGTTGTCTATGCCGAGGCAGGATTTCAGGAGAGAGAGGACGGGAAGATAAACGACCCGCTTGAAGGAGTAGGGTTCTTTGGAAGGCCTGAGACAATAATCATCCTTATTCTCGGAGGTCTTACCGGCATTATATGGGTTTCAGTGATCATTGTTGCGGTCTGCACAAATCTCTCCGCCATACAGAGAATCATTTACCTCTACCAAAACCTCCGGTAAACTCCTTTATTTTACCACAATAAAGGCTTACAATCTCTTCTGAAAATTCACCCAGATTTCTGTTAATCCTGAAGAGAAGAAGGGCAAGGACTATCAGAAATACAAGTGCACCCAGTTCTGCAATCACATTATGCGCCCAGAAGAAACTCTCATAGCCATATTCTCCGTTTGATGCAATCTCAGGCAGCACCTGAAGCCACTGTCCTGTATATGCCATAATAACAAAGACGTTCCTGAAGAGGTTCAGGATATAGATTACAGGCGCGACAACCAGAAAAGAGAGAACCTTCTCACGGGCTGTTGACGGCACACAGAATGCAAGCCCAAGCATAATGGCTATCGCCTGAAGACCTGTGCAGGCAAGGATGATCTCAACCCTGAATCCGTCATGCGAGACCAGATTCCATGCAAGCTGTGTGACATCAAAACCTATTGCATTCAGAATAAAGACGCACTGTGATGTTACTATGCTTATGAGGGCATCACCAACCGGCTGGATATAGGCAAAAGGCACATAGATTAGAAAGGCAATTGCCGCGCCTCTGCTGAGATAATGGACATATTTATTGCCCTTTAACAGCTCCCCCGCTGTAATAACAGCAAAAGGAATCCCAAGTATCCCGATAACCGGATATAAAAAATTATTTTCGGCATTTATGTAATGCGGAATATCGGCTACAACGGAGGCGATGATAAAAATCCAGCCTGTAATCGCAGGATATTTCCTGAACCTCTCAGGAACTATAAGAAATATAAGAAATGATATTGCAGACGCAAAAACAAGGGCCGCTTCCATTCATTAATTATTTGATCTGAGAAGGTTTTTAGGTTGCTATTTTACAAAAAAAAGAACCTGAATATGTCTGATTAGCAAGGATTATTCACAGATAAAATAAAAAATTATACAATGATGTTTTGTCCAGAGTGCAAAAGCCTGATGAAGGCATCCGGCGGAAAGCTGAAATGTATCAGATGCGGTTTTGAGAAAGATATTGCTGATAAATCACAGTTAATGAAGACATCAACAAGGACAGAGAAGGAGATTGTAATCGTTGACAGTGAAGATGAGATAGCAACACTCCCGACAATCGCAGCAAGATGCCCGGAGTGCGGACACAACACGGCATTCTGGTGGCTTCGCCAGTTGAGATCTGCTGATGAGAGCGAGGTCCGGTTCTTCAAATGCACAAAGTGCAAATTCACCTGGCGTGAATACGACTGAAAGGAAATAACCCGTAAACTACCCCGCCCTGTTTACGCAGGGAGAGGGGTCTGAAATGAAAACTTCAATTTAATCAGTACCGTTCAGACGAAGATTAACCGGCCCGTTGACAGGGCCACTACTGATCATCTCCTTTACAGGAGAATCACAGATACTTTTTTTGATTATTTTAAGAGCGCCCCCCATCGGCATCCGGTAATTCACCTGCGGAAGACTGAAACAAACCATATTTTGTCCCGTGATTAGAGCATGAATTATTATTTATGACAGGCCAAAATGCAGGAGCATCACATTTAGATGTATATCTAATCTTTTGATTATTTACATTTGGGACATATGTCCTAAAATTGCACACTTTGATCCTAAAAAGACCATATCAAAGCTATCTGCTCCGGATTACAGAACAGAGATATTAAAAATCAGCTTTCAGAAAATCAGAATTGCTTAAGAAAAAAAATCAGAATTTCTTAAGAAAAAAATTATTCATAGAGATATTTCTCATCTGCTCTCTCGTATGAGATAATTTCTTCCGGTCTGAAATGAATTCCAATCTCACGCTTTGCAGTCTCATTGGAGTCTGAACCGTGAATGACATTCATCCCTATCTCCATTGCTAAGTCACCGCGGATTGTGCCCGGCTCTGCCTCAGCAGGGTTTGTGGAGCCAATCATTTTGCGTGTAACTGCAACGACATCCTTTCCTTCAAAGACCATAAGGAAGCATGGCCCGGACATAATATAACTCTTAAGACCGGGGAAGAACGGTTTTTCAGCATGCTCTGCATAGTGTTTCATTACACGTTCTTCAGGAAGCATTTCAAACTTGCCTGCTGCCATCTTGAGACCTTTTGCCTCAAGGCGTGCAATTACTTCACCGATAAGTCCGCGCTGAACACCGTCAGGCTTAATCATCAGAAAGGTACGATCCATTGGGGATCACTCCTTTCCGAGAGCCTTGCGACCTGCCTTTGTCCAGGTTACACGGCGTGGAACTCTCTTCAGTTTAAAGTTGTTCTGGCACTTTGAACTGCAGAAGAAGAGAATATTACCATCCTTCTTTACGAACATCTTGCCCGTTCCCGGTTCGAGAGTCTCACCGCAGAATGAACAGATATATGTGTCCACCATCTTTACCGCCTCGATAGTTTCTTTGCTTCTCTTTCAGTTTCAAGGAGCATAAGGACATCACCCTCGCGTATAGGGCCTACTGTATTGCGGGTAATGATCCTTCCCTTGTTTGAGCCATCAAGAATGCGGCACTTAACCTGCTGGGCTTCACCATGCATTCCGGTTGCACCGATTACTTCAATGACTTCAGCCGGCGTTCCGTCTGCCATTTCAGTTCACCTCACTGTCTGAGTTCGGCGATCTGTCCGACAAGCTCTTCTATAAGTTCTTTTGCCTTGCCCGGCTTTACAATTGCTGCTGCTGCTGAGCCTACATCGAGGCCGCTTGCTGCACCGACATCATTCTGCTTATTGATGATGACGTATGGGCACTGCTTTTCGTCACAGATTGCCGGCAGGTGCATTACAATCTCCTCAGGTTTGACATCGCCGCCGATAAGTACAAGCTGCGCAATGCCTCTCTCGATAGCTTTTGTTGCCTCGTTTGATCCTTTCTTGATTTTACCGGTATCTCTTGATAATTCAAGAACTTCAAGAGCTTTATTCTGAATTTCTTCAGGAGCTTCAAATTTTGCATATACTTTAGACATAACTCACCTCATTCAGGAGCAAGAATAAATTGGAAACAAAAATTTCCTATTTACGATTCAGGTAGCGTGTTACTCCTTCATCACTCATCAGTAGCCTTGATGTAGCTATTATTATTCACCACCGGATGAAATAAAGGTTGCCAAACACCTATACCGGCAGGAAAAAAATGAGAAGTGAAACCTAAAGAGGCACACCCGGATTACAGATATTAATTCACAGCCAGATCCGGTTAAATCCTACAATAAAGAATAGACTGTTACTTCTTCATTTTCAAAGATTACCCTTAGAGAATCTTCCGGAATATTAACATCATAGGCTTCCCGCTCTGCCTCTCCAACGTATAATAGTCCCGCGCCGTATTTCTGCATCAGTGCCACAGTATCAGCTGGGTTTTCATATATTTTCCTGACATCACCCATCCGTGCTCCGACATTGCCTTCATCACCCCTCCACATCTGCTCATGGAAGGGCATGCCGATTACAGACGGAATTCCGGTCATTGACGAAATTCTTGAATAATAGGTATAGTCCCCGCCTTCAGCCTCAACGATTGTCAGGTTGCCCTCAAGGCCGTTTAAGAAGGAAACAGCGTCATAATCGTATGGCTGCTGAACTTTCATCCACGCAGTGCCGTCAAGAGTCTTTCCGCCGTAACCGTAGTTCATATCCGGAAGTATAACCGGCACAGCAAAGATTACTGCAAGGACAATTACCAGCAGAGCAGTCCTTCTTCCGGATGAACAGACAGAATCAGACACAGATCCAAATCCCGGAACTTCAGGAACTCCTGAGGGAGATAACTCATCCCTTCCGCATAAGAGCAGATCGCCCTCTTCTGAGAATCCGGCATCCGGCCCGCCGTTTCTCCGTTCATAAAGCCGGATAAGCCCCGCACCAATATAATACAGGGATGAGACAGCAAGCATCAGCCAGGCAACAATTGAAAACTTAAATACCGTATTCATCCGGTAATAAGTGTCCCCCATATTATCCTTCAGATAAATAATCTCAACAAGGGTGATGAGCAGAAGTCCGGCAATCGCAAAGAGATCAGCAGGAGATTTGTTCTTTCTTTTAATCAATGCAAAGGCAGGAATAACAGCAACCGCTGCACTGAGATAACCCAGTAATAAAAACGGAATCGCAAGAATCAGAATCCGGGTTTCTTTCCAGATATCACGGGCTGTTTCCGCATACAGTATGACAATAAAAATTCCCCAGACCAGCATAAAAGGAACAATATCTGTCGGAGTGTTCACTATGCCGACACCCTCAATGCCGGCACTGTCCATCATCAGATAAAACGGGGCATATATCAGAACCGAGACTACCGGAACAGTGACAAGAAAATACAGGGCATTCCGGATGTTTACTCCGGACGAATAATCCCGGTACAGAATATAGCCTGCAAACAGCAGAAAGAGCGGTGCATAGAAGAGCACATCCCAGCTGTTCACAGGAGGCATAGTGCCAAGGGAGAGAGCAGCGGCAAGCCCACAGAAAACTTTCTCCATCCATTCCATTCTGCTCCATCTTTTAAGGATGAATGCCATTATGAAGATGAAGAGACACTGATTCATTATCGATATGACATGGGCATGCGGATCGCCCCAGAGCATTGAGAAGATCGGAAATTCAGTGATAGCACCTTCAATAGTCCGTGTGCTCCCCCACATAATTCCGTTTATATCAGAACCTGTAAGTGCGAGATGAATAAATGAAGGGTTTACGAGGAAGAGCGCAGCAAGAGGAAGCCAGCAGTACTTCTTCAGCATCAGCCTGCCAAAGGCATAGAGCGAAAGCCCGGCATTGGCAAGGACAGTTGGTAAAATCAGATTGAAGACTATTGCAGACTTTGTAAAAGCCGTAAGCCCAAGAGCTCCCATCATCCAGTGACCCAGATAATAATAGACATTCAGGCTTCCGCCGGCGTACCAGGGATCAAGCGGCACAACGACCGGATTTCTCATAACGGATGCCAAAAAAGCGTGATCCATAAACTTTTCAGCATATGATACTGACGGGTTTAAGTACCTTACCTCAAGCATAAAGAGGAAGAGAATGAGAAATACAAGGTCCCATTTCAGCACGCCCTCAAAGGCATCTCTGCTGTATTCACCCTTAAATGCAAAATATACTATCGCAGCAACGAAGGGTATAACAGCGGCCTGCACCGGAATTCCGGCAATTCCGGCATACCAGGAGAATAGTGCAAAGAGCATCAGGGAGAGAGGGTATGAGACAGGGTAGGCATACTCCTTAAAAGTCCCTTTAAATACCGGCCATAACCCGGTCTGAATAATCTTTAAGACAATCAGCCAGGATATAACCGAAAATATCTGAAATTCCGGTGTCAAACAACCTCACCTTTATCAATGCCCTTTGAAAAAGCCCTCTTTAACAGCTTTACAGACCATTCACCAAAGAGATACATCGAGATTATGCCGCCGCCGAGAGTTACAAGATTCTTAACCAGATGATCAATGACTGCAATAAGCGTTGCAACCGCCGGGGCAACACCAGAGATCTCAAAAGTGAGCGCAAGGGCAACCTCATAAGTGCCCACACCTCCGGGAGTGAGGGGCACAGCCTTTACCAGATTGCCGATGACAATTGCCAGAATAACAACAAGAAATGGTATATTGACGTTGAACATCAGGGCAATCACATAGCAGATGAGACTGTCCATAAGCCATATGACCAGTGAGATAAAACCAAGATATATCAGAGAAACGGGTTTTAAAGACGCACCCCTGACCTCATTTAAGAGGCCTATAAGCAGTGCCAGATATTTGTTCTCAGAAGCAAAATTTCCGCTGAACAGTAAAAAGAGAACAAATGCCGCACAGAGCGCCAGAGTTACATATATAACAGTGATAAACCAGTCCGGAATATTGAGGATAAACGGCACAGTTGCAGCACCAAGCAGCGCAATAACAGCAATATCAAAGAACCGCTCAACAACAAGGGATGAAAGTCCGGTAGGATAATTGGTTCCCTTCTCATGTTTTAAGATCAGCAGCCGGACAAGATCGCCAAGCCTTGCAGGGATTATCAGATTGGCAGTCTGTGATATGAAGATACATGCGGTTGAGAGCAGCACAGTGATCCTCTCACCGAGATTTTCAAGGATATTCCTGTACCTGTAGCCACGGACAAACCAGGCAATAATACAGATAACAACCGAAATTACAAGATATGCAGGATCTGCATTCTCAAGAGCAACTATAAGATCGTCCCAGACCCTTGCAAGCATTATGGCTATAATTCCGACTGCGAATAATGTCGGAATTACAATAGCACTAATTTTTTTCAGCATAAAGCCGCCACCAGAGTTTTAAGACGGAAGATCCCATTGAAAAGACATCTTTGGGCCTGACAGTCGTTCCCGAACCGGTTCTCCATTTCACCGCAAATTCGTCAACACGGTATCCCCTCTTCTGTGCAATAACAAGAGCCTCAGTATCCCAGAACCAGTGTCCGGATTGTATATCCGGAATAAGCTTCAGGATCTGAGCCCTTCTGAAGGCCTTAAATCCGCACTGGTGATCATACAACCGGCTTTTGAGAATTAACCTGACCATCATATTGTAGCCGCGGCTCGCAACCTCGCGTCCGGCTGTCCGGACGATATCACTTGACGGAAGGAGGCGTGAACCTGTTGCAGCATCTGCACCGTCTCTGATGTGGGTAATAAGTTCAGACAGGTGCGACATATCAGTTGCAAGATCGACATCATAGTAGCAGACAATCTCACCCTTCGCCGCTTCAAAGGCACGGTTAAGCGCTCGTCCCCTGCCAAGCCTCTCATCACTGTGAAAGAGCCTGACACGGTTATCCCTCTCCTCCCATTCAAGGACAAGTTCACGGCTGCCGTCTGTGCTGCCATCCTCTGCAACTATTATCTCAAAAGAGTCTGAGACAGTTTCAAGGACTTTTATTGATTCGGGAATTGCGGTTTTAAGTGAATCAACATCGTTGAATACCGGAATTACCGCTGAAACCTCCACACTGCTGTTCAAGAGAAATCCCTCATAATTCTCTCTGCTGCATCGTAACCTGCCACAACAGAACCTTCCATACTCCTTTCAGGGTAATTTGATTCTGAAAACATGCCTGCCGGATAGAGGCTGCCATAAGAATTTCCAGGGATCATATCGTGATATCCGGTAACATAGACAGGCCCGGCATATGGTTCAGTCTTTATAATAGACCAGTTAATCTCAGAGTCCTTTACGCCAAACCTTGAGCAGAAATCCCCAACCATAATATCCTTAATCTCAGGAGCAGGTCTTTCTGAGAAGTATGAGGCAAGGTACACTATATGCTCCCCATACCTATCCTTATCAACAAAATTTGTATGCCCGATTACAGCACCGTAAGGTGCTTTATCCCTGACATTTACCCAGTATATGCCGTCAAGAACATCACGCGTCATTCCGATTGTGACACATGCCGCACCCTGATACGGGAGATTACCGAGATCAGGCCCGCCAATCCTCTTCAGTTCTGCCGGACTGACAGTTGATACAACAGCACCATAGTCCTTCCCGTTTACAGTCCACCCTCCGGACGTATTCTCCATCAATGAACTGACAGATGTTCCGGTATAAACATTACAGCTCTTACCTGAGGACTTAATCTCTTCTGTAAGCCTCTTTATCAGTGTTACATATCCACCTTTAAGATAGCCAAGCCTCTCACCCTCAACTCCGCGATCAGACCTGATGGCAATTCTTGAGATAAGCCACGCCGCAGAGACCTTATCTGACATATCCCCGAATTTGCTCCTGAGCAGAGGTTCAAAGAAACCGGAATATACAGATCTGCCGCATTTCTCTTCAATATACTCCCTCGCAGTAATGCTGTCAAGATCTTCTGCACTTATCTTTCCTGCCCTGAGAGTGAGCATACCCAGCCTGAATTTATCAGATAATGAAAGATGCCGGTATTTAAGAATGTCAAGAGGTGTTGTAAGCGGGTGGATTGTACCGTCAATCAGATAACCAGTACTGCCTTTAAGCCATTCGAGATCTCCCTTCAGGCCAAGTTTTTCCATAAGTGAAATGAGGTTTTCATCCCCGGAAAAACAGTGGTGATAAAAATCCTCAATATATCCGTTTGCTGCCTGTGATGAGGAGAGGCACCCTCCGGGCACTGTATTTTTCTCAAAAATATCAATATCCGCAAAATCCTTCAGCATGTATGCCGCAGAAAGCCCGGAAAGTCCTCCTCCAATAATGCAGATATTCATTCTGTTCTATATTTTTACTGAAAATGATTTTATCCTTTTCATTATTACGCCATTGCTCAAAACAAAACATTTAATTTTCCGGCGGAGGCGCATAAGAAAGCTTTTGAAGTTATGAGTACTACATTTTTATATCCCGAAGAGAAGGAAACAGGAATAATCTTCACTCACTGGATGGTGTATAATAAATGAGAGTCTTTTTCATAGGATTTGGCCAGGCCGGGGGCAAAATTGTCGATATGTTCATCGAACAGGACAAAAAAGCCCCGGTTAGAAGCTTCAGAGGTATTGCAGTAAATACTGCAAGAACAGATCTGATGGGCCTGAGAAATATCGAACTCAAGGACAGAATACTTATCGGACAGACGGTTGTCAAGGGCCACGGTGTAGGCACTGATAATGTCACCGGTGCAAAGATAACTGCTGATGAGATTGACAGCATTATCAACACAATTGATTCGAGAGGAACCCACGATATAGATGCATTCGTTGTAATTGCAGGTCTTGGAGGCGGTACAGGCTCCGGAGGAACTCCGGTACTCTGCCGCCACTTAAAGAGAATTTACCGTGAGCCTGTATATGCAGTAGGAATACTCCCTGCTCCTGAAGAGGGCAGACTTTACTCCTACAATGCAGCAAGAAGTCTTTCAACCCTTGTCAACGAGGCCGATAATACTTTTATCTTTGATAACAGCGCCTGGAAGAACGAGGGAGAGAGCGTAAGGATGGCATATGAACGCCTCAATGATGAGATAGTCAGACGTTTTGGTGTTCTGTTCCGCGCCGGAGAAGTCGGCAAGACAGGTGTCGGTGAGATGGTTGTTGACTCAAGTGAGATCATCAACACACTTCGTGGCGGAGGAGTCAGTTCAATAGGATATGCAATCAGCGAGAAGGTAACCAAGAGCGCAAAGCAGAAGAAAGGCTTTCTGGGTGGATTTTCGGTTAAGAAGAAGGATAACGCCGAAGAAGTACTCACAGGGGAGGACAAATCCGCCAAGATCATCGGCCTTGTCAGAAGAGCAATGCTTGGCCGCCTGACTCTGCCGTGTGACTATACAACCGCTGAAAGGGCGCTTGTTCTCATAGCCGGACCTTCTGATGAGATGGACAGAAAAGGTGTTGAGAAGTCCAAGTCATGGGTTGAGGAGAACATCGCGGGCGTTGAGGTCCGTGGTGGTGACTATCCGCTTGAGAGTTCAAAAATTGCAGCAGTGGTTGTCCTTGCATCTATCGGAGACGCGCCACGCATACGCGAACTTCTTGAGATTGCAAAGGAGACAAAAGAGGACGTTATCAGATCAAAGGAGAGACGTGTTACCATGTTTGATGACGACTCGGTTGATCCGCTATTTGAGTGATGATTATATGAGAACAAAAATCTTTATTTTTCTGGCACTTATACTGGCACTTATTATCTCAGTGCCGGCAGCATCAGCAGCAGTAAGTTTTGACGAACCGGTAATTACCCTTAAGCCTGATCAGGCAGCCTATACTCCGGGGGACAGCATCTCGGTAGCTGCGGAAGTGAAACTTTCAAGTACAAGTGATTCAACATTTCCTCAGGCTCATTCACTTGAGGCATATACTGAGCTTGACGATCCAAAATGGTATTACACAATTCTGATCAATGGCCATGGAGAGGAGCAGGAGTCAACAAAGAAGAACCTGATAATATCCGGATATATTCTGGAATACCCGGCAGATGATAATGAAGTTACAGTCCGGTACAGACTTGAGGCTGACATTCCGGAGGTACCGACAACCGGCGAAAAGACATTCTTTGATCTCAGCCAGATCGATGCAAGCGGAGGACTGGTGCCAGGTATGGATGAGGACAATCGTATTGTTAAAAGGACAATTTTAAATCCCGAAGACATCTCAAAACTGAGAGGCATTGTCAAAGAAGAGCTTGACACCCTTGAAAACCAGATCCAGACCAAACAGAACTCCGGTGTGGACGTTACAGGTGCTCAGAACCTCTTTACCCAGGCTCAGGACAAATATGAGGCTTCAGTCACTGCATCATACTCCAATGCAAACACAATGTTAAATGATGCCCTCAAACTTATTGATGAAGCTGAGGTTGAACTCAACCGTGCATGGGCACAGAAGGCAATAGATGATGCACAGAGTTCAATTACAGCCATTGACTTCTATCTGACTGACTTTAAGGTCAACAGGTCCATGACAAATGATGCCCGCGTCATCAACATTGAGACCAAGATTGAATCCGCACAGTCATCACTGAACTCTGCAAAGTCACTGATGAATGACCAGAACTACGCTCAGGCATATACCATTGCAGAGACATCAAGAAGCAAGTCACAGGAAGCCCTGACATCCGCAAAAGAAGTCTATGCAGAGGTTTCAAAAGGCTTTGTTCCGGACCTTGGCGGTCTGACGATAATATTTGTAATTATTGCTGTGGTAATAATTGGTGTGGCAGGCATTCTGATATACAGAAGATATTCATCATGGGATGAGCTTGGATAATTAAATACATAATTTTAAAAATTTAAAAGTATTTTATTTCATACAACCCATCCGGCTATACTTTATTTAAAGGGAGATAAAAATAATCTCCTCATCAGAAATAATCTTTTTTTACGAATTTATTTTGGCAATACTCAATAAAAAAAGTCACTCATGTGCCAGCATTTCTGCCTGCACACAGATAATAGATGAAACATTCAGGTGATTTAATGTGAATGTTTCATGAGAAAAATAAAAAATAGACTGGGATAACCCTATTCTTTCATCAGCATCTCATTGATGCTTTGTGCAGCTTTTCTGGCAGTACCCATCGCCTCAATGACAGTTGCCGCTCCGGTGGCGATATCCCCGCCGGCATAGATCCTGTCAACTGATGTAAGGCCGGACCCATCCACAACCACATTGCCCCTCCTGCCTCTCTCAAGCCCCTCTATAAGGGATACAAGCAGTGGATTGGGACTCTGCCCTATTGCTTCGATAACAACGTCCACATCAAGCGTAAACACTGCATCATCACCTTTCAGAGGAACAGGGCATGGCCTTCCGCTCTCATCGGGTTTGCACATCTCCATTCTGACGCACTCAATACCGGTTACGACAGGCCCGCCGAGAATTTTCACAGGGTTTGCACAGCAGAGAAATTCAACACCCTCCTCAACTGCATTGCGTACCTCTTCGTCCCTTGCAGGAAGATCTTCCTCACGCCTGCGATAGATGAGATATACCTCCGCACCCATCCTTCTTGATACCCTTGCAGAGTCCATTGCAACATTTCCGCCGCCGACAACTGCAACACGGCTGCCCTTCATCACCGGAGTATCATACTCCGGGAAGGCATTGGCATGCATGAGATTGACACGGGTCAGGAATTCATTTGCAGAATAGACACCATTGAAATTCTCGCCCTCAATGCCCATGAAGGAAGGAAGTCCTGCTCCGGTTCCGAGGAATACTGCATCAAATTCCAGGAGTTCCTCTACAGATACTGTCCTTCCGGCGATGTGATTGAGCTTCAGTTCAACACCCATATCCAGAATCTGCTGGATCTCAGCCTTAACAATCTCCTTTGGCAGGCGGAATTCAGGGATACCATATGTCAGCACACCGCCGGCCTCGTGCAGGGATTCAAAAACAGTCACAGAATGGCCGTACCTTGCAAGTTCGGCTGCTGCCGTAATTCCGGCAGGCCCTGAACCGACAACTGCAACCCTCTTTCCGGTTGGCGGCATAATTTCCGGAAGAGTAGTTCCGGCTTTCCTCTCCCTGTCAGCAACAAATCTCTCAAGTGCACCTATTCTGACAGGCTTCTCCTTATTGCCAAGAACACAGAGACCCTCGCACTGGTTCTCCTGCGGACATACCCTTCCGCATATTGCAGGAAGCATATTGTCCTTTTTTATAATCGCAGCAGCGCCTTTAAAATCCTCTTCAGCAATTGCCCTGATAAATGCAGGAATATCAATATTTACCGGACATCCCTTTGTGCACTGAGGACGCACACAGTCCATACACCTGAGTGCTTCAAGTACGGCATTCTGCTCAGAGATACCCTCATTGACCTCTTTAAAATCAGCAATTCTCTCATCGCCTGATCTCTTACTCATGGTGGTCTCCTCCGCATGAGCACTGGTGATCCCGGAAAAGTTTAAGCGACTCCCTCTCCTGATCAGTGTATGTCCTCTGCCTGGCCATCAGTTCATCCCAGTCCACAAGGTGGGCATCAAATTCAGGACCGTCAACACAGGCAAATTTAGTCTCACCGCCGACTGTAACACGGCATGAACCGCACATGCCTGTGCCGTCCACCATGATAGGATTGAGGCTGACATAGGTTCTGACCTTGTACGGAATGGTTGCCATTGATGTGATCTTCATCATAATGCCGGGGCCGATTATCCATACGCAGTCAATCTTCTCACCGTCTCCAAGCTTCTTCTTGAGGATGTCAGCCGGAAATCCGTGGAAACCAAAACTGCCGTCATCGGTGCAGACAACAAGTTCATCACAGTGAGTTGCCAGTTCGTCCTTTAAGAGCAGAAGGGATTCATTTCTTGCACCGATAATTCCCGTAACATTATTCCCAGCTGCTTTGAGCGCCCTTGCAAGAATAGGCAGGCAGGCAATACCGACTCCGCCGCCTATTACCACACAGTTTCCAAAACTGCCCATCTCACTCGGATGCCCGAGAGGGCCTGCAATATCCCTGATCTCATCTCCGGCTTTAAGGGTTGAGAGATATGTTGTCGTCTTTCCGACTGCCATAAAGACAATTCTTACAAGACTGCCGTCAGTCTCTGAAATTGTAAGAGGTATTCTCTCACCCAAATCATTTATTCTTATTACTACAAACTGTCCTGCCTGCGCATTTTTCGTAACATGAGGCGCATTTATCCAGAACTCAAAAATATTATCTGCGATCTCAGTCGCCTTCTCAATTGTATATCCCAATAGATTCACTCCGGAGTAAAAATTTGTGTATATTATTTATTCGCTTAGCTTCTTTACCTTACGCACCCTGACAGCAACTCCGCGCCGGGAATTTTCCATCTCAGCCGGCCCCATAACCGCTCTTCCGGTTGCAAGGGCGCTCTCTCCGGAGACTAAAACCTCATCACCGGGACGGATCTCAGGATCACAGGATATAACTCCGGGTGCGAGAATATCCCCCTGAGGAATGAAATTGTCAATTCTGATCCGGTAAATGCCGCCAAGAAGCTGCCAGCCGTTGAATGTAGGACGGAAAAGACCGGTGTCATTATCAATGCTGAAGAACTGAGTCTTTCCTTTCAGAACTTTTTCGCGTCCGAATCTTCCCTTGATAATAAGTCCGGAGGTATCGGCATCCTTTCCAAACTGCCAGTTTATAGTTCCGGAGATGATATCCGGCCTCTTCTTTCTACAGCCCGATAGTGCCTCATCAAGTTTTTTAAGCGAATCGTATGAAGTGGGGCGATCTTCAGCGACAGTTATCTCATAATCAATTCCAAGCCTTTCAAGCGACTCCTTTGCAATATCAAGTGCATCACCGTCAAGGTGCAGAATAATCCTGTCATAATGGTTTTTGGCAAAATACCTCTCGATGAGTGATCCGATTATCTTTCTCTCCTCCCCGTCCCAGTAGCCCGTTACCGGCACATCATAATGGCCGGCAGGGTAGATCCTCTCAAGCTCTCTTGGCACAACGCCAAGAGGCGATGTGATGATGATCTCATGGGCACGGTTCTGAATCGCATTCTGGAATTTCTTATGTGACTGGGACTGAGAATAGGGCTTTCTTGCCGAACATGGCAGAAGAACGGCCACATCAGACCTCTTCGGAACAAATCTCTCAATGACACGCTTCTCAAACCTGATTACTTCAGGGCGCTTTAAGGATTCACCGGAATTTGCAGAGAGAGTTATGCTTCTTACAACCGGAATACTCTCTTCAGTAAACTTATATTCACTGTCAAAAAGCCTCAGGAGAGAGACCTGCCATGCGGAATTCCTGCATCTCTTCTCAAGGTGTTCACGTAAGATTCCGGCTTTTATGTGGTTTTTCACAACCGAAATTTCAGCCTGAAGGGCAAGGCGGTTATGCAGTTTAAGATCACCTGTCCGGCAGCCCTCACAGGTACATGCACCAGAGTTCATCCATTCATCAGCAGGATATTCACCGTCAGATGTGCAGAATATACCTTTGACTGCCTTCAGATCCACTGCGGTGTAGTCGAAGAGATCAAAACCTGAGGCAATGAGTGTGCCGGCATTTGACGGCAGGGCAGACGCAGGTGCATACCAGAGAGTATCACCGGGATTATTCCTCTTCATCTGCATAATCCACCTGGCGCAGTAAACCGGATTTTCGATGACCGTATGCCAGTTTGACACCAGCACCACATCACCGGACTCCGCCTTATTTTCTGATGCAGGGTGAACAGAGACTGCCCCTTCAGGGTTTTTCAGATACTTTTCAGTAAATTCAGCTCCCGCAAATAATGGAACATTTGAATGCCGGGATCTCTCAAGTCCCGGAATCAGGTTACCTATAAATTCTGAATCTGCTACAAGAGGTGTCTCTGATTTCAGTTCACCTTCGATAAAAATACCGGTTCTTGCCGGCCCATCCCTAATTTTAACTTCAAACATATCTGATTCTCTCCTCAAAATCTTTCAGGCAAACTGCTGCTATATTCTCAAATTCCCTGTCCATGCAGATATAAAATTCGGTCGCAGGGTTTGATCTGATAAGTTCATACAGACCTTTAAATCCGGACTTCATCATATCATCGTCCCATCCGGGAACTTCAGCCTGCCCGACAGGAAACGTCTCTGACAGCTCAGGCGGGTACGGCCCGAAGGGTGGCCTGAAAAGAAATACAGAATCAAAATGAGGGAGGTCAGCAGGCACAGTGCCTGAGATCTTAATCAGGGATATATCCCCTGCTTCAAACCGGTTCACCATTCTGTGATATCTCAGCACCTCGGTTCTCTCACAGGACTCAGAACCCCTGTAGAAGAATCTCCTCTTGACAGCATTATCCGACTCCTCAAGCCTCTCTTTATACTTTAACAGTTCGCGGTAGCCTTCAAGCAGGCGTGGATGGCCTCTGCATCTCTCATCCACAAGCTCCCATAATGTTCCGTCAAGGATAGCCTGCCTGATCGTTGAGATCTCCGCAAGTGTCACATAGAGATTGTGAAGCGCAAGGAGCTTCTCCCTGTCAGGTGATTTTTTCAGTTCAGCCGCAGTATGTTTCCGGCAGACATCACAGGCGCATGGAAGTTCGTTCAGTTCATCCAGTTTCATACTGCCCCTTGCAGTCATGTAACGCCCCTCACGGGCATAGAGGGCATAGGCAGCGGAGTCAAAGACATCACACCCCATTGCAGTTGCAAGTGCAAACATGGACGGATGTCCGGCACCGAAGAGATGGATACAGGATGACGGTGACAGTCCCTCCTTTGCCGCCATAACGACACGGACCAGATCTCTGTAACGGTAATTCTCCATCAGCGGCACAACCGCACCGACAGGGCAGAATACAACGCCCATATCACGGACAGACTCTGCGGCTTTAAGCCTCAGATCCTCATGAATGCCGCCCTGAACCGGCGCGGCAAGATGACCGTCGTCAATGACTGTGAGAGCCTCACGTATCCTTTCGGTTGTCACAGACAGCTCCTCATCAGCCTCATCATGATCTCTGTCAGGTGATGTCGCAATGTCCATCGGGACTATTATCTCACTTCCAATAGCTCTCTGAAACCTTACAGTCTCAGTATTGGTAAAGCTCACATCACCATAGACAGACTGCTGAAAAGCACCGGAATCTGTCATGATTATACCTGAAAAGTTCAGGATTTCATGCAGGCCCTCCTTAAGCGCCCTCTCCCTGAACTCCTCGCTCTTGCTGAAGATGTAGGCATTTGTAATGAGTGCCTCAACTCCGAGTTTTTCCATCTCTTCAGGTTTTATTATCTGTATATGCGGGTTTATCACCGGAAGAAGGAGTGGTGTCTTTGCTGTCTTGTCACCAACCTTCAGTTTCCCGGTCCTGCCCATTATATCCTTATGAATTACCTCAAAACTAATTGACACCTAAATCACTCCGATTTCTGAAAATATCTGTCCTTCAAATCTCTTCAGTTCTATCTCCGGGTTCTTCCAGAATCCCGGAATAAAACCAGCCTTCCGGCATGTATGGTCCAGAAATTCTTCTGCATCCCATTCATATTCAGTCGCAACCTGTGGGAGAAGAAGACCACTTCTTCCAAATCCGGAAATTATCAGACCATGCTTACCGACCTCTATCTTTTCCGGCCTTTTAAGCGGATCTCCGGAGACGGTCTCAGGCGGAGTAAGGACTGTAATATCTATCGTAACTTCACTCAGCTCGTCTGGTTTTAACCTTTCAAAACGTGGATCTGCTGTTGCGGATGAAGCTGCGGCCTCCCTGAGCGCATCCTTAAGTGGCATCACAGGGTAAGGAATGCCGATACATCCCCTTAGATCTCCGTATTTGTTCAGGGTTACAAAAACTCCGCGCTTATCATTAAAAACCGGAGTAAGCTCCGGAAAGGTGCTTTTTTTTCCGGACACCACTTCATTTATCACACTTCTTGCAATGCAGAGTGCGGTTTTTCCTTCATCCTCATCCAGCAGTTCCATTACCTAAATATATTGGTGGCAGGTAATAATAAGAAGAGAGGGAGAGTGCGGCCGACGGCAGTATCTATTTACTGCTGAGGAAAGTCCCCACTCCGACCGGAAATGATGCTGCATGCAAGTGCAGGTGGCGAGAGTCATGGCTCTGGCACAGAAACGATACGGCCTTCTGCTTAGCTTATGAGGCAGGAACAAACTGCTGAGGCGCTTTGAGGGAGAGGGAAACGATGGAACGGTGAATCCCTTCAGGAGCAAGCCGAACAGGGACATCAACAGTATTTTCGGACTGGTCCCGGGTACGGCGCACAGCTGAATGCCGCAGAAACATAATGGGGCTTACTCCTCCCACTCGCACACTTTTATAGACTTTTTCATGGCTGTCATTTAACAGATCACAATTACTGACAGTAATCATTATACCCTATGATGACCCACAATAATAATCATGATAATTCCTACACCGGGGGAAATCAGGGAAAAAAGGGTTAAACTCGGCATGACACAGTCAGAGACTGCCCGCAAATCAGGGCTTAGCCAGTCGATGATCGCCAGAATAGAATCCGGAAGTGTCGATCCGAGAGTGAGCACACTCAGAAAGATTCTGTCTGTACTTCAGGATGCAGAGAAGTCAGCACTCACAGCAGTTGACCTGATGTTTTCACCGGTCATATCTGTTGAATCCGGTGAAAGTCTTGCAAAGGCGGTCTCAATTATGGGAGATAAAGGGATCTCACAACTACCGGTAATTGACAATGGTGTGCCGATAGGCTGCATATCTGAGTCCGCCATCATCAATGCAATGGAAGACGGGCGCATAAAGGAGATTGGAAAACACCTGGCTAAAGACCTGATGGAGGACTGTTTCCCGGTTGTCGGCCCCTCAACCGATCCGGATACCATTATGCACCTTCTGCACAGCCATCACGCAGTGCTTGTCCTTGAAAAGGGCACTGTCAAAGGTGTCATTACAAAGCATGACCTTATAGCAAAGAGACCATGAAAAAACATTAAAAAAAGAATATAATACAATTATTTTAAAATTCCGGTCAGATAACCCCGCCTGCAAGATCGGTGAGGACTGCATAGGGGTCCTTTGCCTTTACAACCCCGGATGCCAGCAGAACTCCGTCTGCACCAAGTTCCATAGCTGTCTTAACACAGTTTCCGGAATGGATGCCCGCACCTGCAAGAACCTTTGTATCCCCGCTGATATTCTTTACAGCAGAGACAGAATTGTTAATTATTCCGGGATCAGCTGTCGATACTGAAACACCTGACCCTATCAGCTCAGGCGGCTCGATTGCAATGAATTCCGGAGAGAACGCTGCTGCCGCAGCACTTGTAAATACATCATTGGTACAGACAATTGTCTCAAGATGAACAGACTTTGCAATCTCCACAGCAAGCGAGACATCAGCAAGTGTAAGCCTCTTTTCCGAATGGTTGATTAGAGTGCCGCATGCACCGGCTGAGACAACAGCATCCGCAAGTATATGACCTGTGCCCGCGCCGGGTTTTACAGGATCTATATGCTGTGCATATACAGGCAGGGAGTAGTGCACTGACATCGGGTGGAGATCCATGTAGCCCGGAGCAATACCGATGATAACTCCGGTCTCATTCATCACCATCTCAGCCGCTTTGGCAATGCTGTGTCCTGCTTTGCCAAATCCTTCAGTATAGATCTTGAAATTAATAATTATCTCAGGAAATCTCTTTGCCATAATATCCTTCCCCCTTATTTTGATCTCTTAAGCTTCATCATATCGCCAAGAGTCGGGGTAACAGGGCCGGATTTCTCAGACCTGACATCCGTATCTGAGGACTCAATGAGCTTAATATTAAGGGCATTCTCAATCTTCTTTCTGACACCGTCTTCCGGAATCATTCCCTTCTCAATCTTCTTTATCAGGCCCTCCTTCTCTTTAATATTCAGGGCAAGTTCCTTCTGAGAGAGGCCGAGCGCCTCCCTTCCCTCTCTGACTCTTGAAGAGAAATCATCCACAATATCACCATCCATCATGTCGAAGACATCTCTGGGACGTCTCCTTGGTGCTGACGTGCCTGAAGAAGCACCCGGCCTTATAGACTTAATTTTGCCGGCCTGCTTTGCCAGTGCTTCTGCACCAGGCCTCTCCAGAACTGTGCCAAGCTTAGAGCATTTACTGCACACACGCATTCTGGCACCGCCAATCTGGACGAGAACGGGTTTTCCCCGGATCGTTTCTCCGCAAACCTCACACTCTGTCATAAAAATCTAAACATCTATATATCAAACAAAACCTATATACCTATTTGAGGAAACGGATGGCAGACAGCCAGACAAAAAAATCTGAATCACTGAATGAGGAGGATGTAACAAGGTACCTTCTTGACAGGATTTCCGGTCTTGAGAAGAGAAACCTTGAAATTCGCGAGGAATTAAGGCAGCTTGAGTCAGAGAAGCGCTTTATTGAGACGCAGAAGATCAGGTTTGAACGCGAGATCCGGAAACTGAAAGGGGAGGTCGAAAAATTAAGAAGCCCGCCGCTGATAATCGGCACAATTACCGACATTGCGGGCGACAACAGATATGTCGTCCAGTCAAGCGCAGGGCCTAAATTCATGGTGCGTGCATCTGGTTTTATAGACAGTAAGGACTTAAAACAGGGTGTACGATGTACACTAAACCAGCAGTCATTAACAATAGTTGATATTCTGCCGGAATCCTTTGACAATCAGGTCTATGGAATGGAAATAAGTAATATTCCGGAGGAGACCTACGATGACGTGGGAGGACTTGAATATCAGATAACCGAGATTAGGGAAGCTGTTGAACTTCCTCTGACAAAACCGGAAATATTTGCCAGAATCGGAATTACTCCGCCCAAAGGTGTGCTGCTGTACGGCCCTCCGGGGACCGGAAAAACCCTTCTTGCAAAGGCTGTGGCACACCATACCGAGGCAAAATTCCTGAGGGTTGTCGGTTCTGAACTGGTCCAGAAATATATCGGAGAGGGCGCAAGGCTTGTAAGGGAGCTTTTTGAACTTGCAAGAAAATCAGCACCGTCAATAATATTCATAGATGAGATAGACGCAGTAGGCGCACACAGAACAGAAGGAATAACATCAGGTGACCGGGAAGTCCAGAGAACACTCATGCAGCTCTTAGCTGACCTTGACGGCTTTGAGGCAAGAGGGGATGTCAAAATTATCGGTGCAACCAACAGGATTGACATACTTGACCCGGCACTCCTCCGTCCCGGACGTTTTGACCGGATTATTGAGATACCCCTGCCTGACTACGAAGGAAGGCTTTCAATCCTAAAAATTCATACAGACGGGATGAATATATCAAATAAACTGTCGCTTGAAAATATATCAAAACTTACAGAGGGGATGAACGGTTCAGAACTGAGAGCCATATGCACTGAAGCCGGTATGTTTGCTCTGAGAAATGAGAAGGATCATGTGGGAATGGACGATTTCATCCAGGCGACAGATAAAGTGGGAAGCGAGATAAAGAACCACATGAAGAGCACCAATGACGGAGTGATGTTTGCCTGAAATCCGGCAACTGACGATGCAGACGATCTTCCGCCTGAAAAGTCCAAAACTAATCCTCTGATCTGCTGTATCTGACCTCAAGAACGCGGTCACAGCCCCCACAGAAATCAGGGTAGTCCTCTTTTTTGGAATTAGTTTCCATCCTCATTTTCCTATAGATAAAACCGTCCTTAATCCCTATAAGCCCTGCATTTTCACTGGCATCACTGAGCTTTAAATTTCTGCCATATAACTCCCCTGCAAAAATTTCAGAGCAGTATATATCAGGAGATACTTCAAAGAGAACAGAGACGACATAGCGCCGGATATACCACCTGATCTCAGCTAATAAGGATAAAGAGCCGCCAAGAGTGGAGTTTGGGATAATAACACCGCAATCCACCCGTTCCGGCCGGTAAAATCTGAGAATGTCCCTGCTCGTCTCTGATGCAAGAAGGGTCTGATAAAGATCTATACCCTCCTTCTGAATGAGCAGAAGATTCATTCCAATCACATATACATTATATCCGTTGAACCGGTCTTCTTAGTGACCTTGTCAATGGAATAGATGAAGTCATCAAATGTTACATATTCGGCATTGTTCCTGACAGCATTCATACCTGCCTCACGGCATATGGACTGGAGTTCAGCCCCGGTCATATTCTCAGTCAGGTCAACCAGTTTGTCAAGTGATACATCATTTACATTCATTCTGGATGAGTGGATCTTTAAGATGTCATATCTGGCGGTCTCATCCGGAAGTGACACCTCAAGAATCCTGTCAAAACGTCCGGGGCGGAGGAGTGCCGGGTCAAGCATATCCACTCTGTTGGTGGCTGCCATTATCCTGACATTGCCACGGTTGTCAAACCCGTCCATCTCGGCTAAAAGCTGCATAAGTGTCCTCTGCACCTCAGCACTTCCTGAAGTCCCGTCCTGGGTTCTCATGCTTCCGATGGAGTCAATTTCATCTATGAATACAATGGATGGCGACCTCTCCCTTGCAAGTAAGAAGAGATCCCTGACCATCTGGGCACCCTCACCTATGAATTTATGGACAAGTTCACTGCCGGACATCCGTATAAAGGTGGCATTGGCACGGTTTGCCACAGCCTTTGCAATCATTGTCTTACCTGTTCCGGGAGGCCCGAACAGTAAAATTCCCTTCGGAGGTTCAACACCTATCTTCTCAAAGACTTCAGGGCGCGTCAGTGGGTATTCCACCGCCTCCCTGACTTCCTCAATCTCATTCCTGAGTCCCCCGATCATATCAAAACTGACATTCGGGGATTCTTCAAGCTCCATTACACGCACGCGGGTGTCAAAGGTATTGCCGACAATCCTGACAATAGAGAGCGCATTATTGACAGCAACCTTCATTCCGGCTTTTATCTGCCCATTTAGACTATCAATGGCCTGCGTAATATATTCCTGATTATTGCCCTGCTGGCGCAGATAAACCTCACCACTGTCAAGAATGTCTATAACAGTTGCCACAAAGAGGGGAGGGCGCTTTAACTGCTCATTCTCCCTTTTCAGCAGTGTATTTTCCTTTTGGAGATTGTTAATCTCCCTGTTGAGGATATCAAGCTTAACCCTTAAATCCTGCAACTGTTCATTTAGTTCCTGTAGTCCCGGTTTTGAAAAATTATCTCCGGAATTGTTGCAGACTGATTCATCCATGATTACTTTATATCTTAATCTTACAACATTTATTAGATATGTCTTTTACAATCCAGTGCAGGGGTATTTCCAAAGGGAAAGCTAAAGGCGAGATTATTGTAAGTAAAGACCCGATTTCATTCCTGTCAGGGGTTGATCCGGAGACAGGAGTGGTTATGGAGAAAGGGCATGCAATTGAAGGCAGGTCCATAGCCGGAAAAGTGCTCATCTTCCCTTACGGAAAAGGCTCCACAGTCGGATCATATATAGTATATGCCCTGAAAAAAAATGGCAAAGCACCGGCTGCAATCATAAACAACGAAGCAGAGACGATAATTGCCACAGGTGCAATAATAGCCGACATCCCGATGGTGGACAGACCCTCACAGGATATCAGTGTACTAAAGGATGGCATGACAGCAGAAGTTGACGGCGATAAAGGCATAATTTTTATCGAAGAGTAAAAAAATTCGCGGTGCTATCTTGTATTATCATCTTATTTTAACTGATGAGTGTAACCTCTGCTGCACATACTGCAGGGATAAGGCATTCATTGTTCCGGACAGCGACTATGACAGTTTTAAAATGTCAGATACGCCGCCGGAAATTGAATACAGCATTGAGACACTCTGTAATTTCCTGTCCAAAGACAAAAATGCCAGTATTCTCTTCTACGGAGGAGAGCCTCTTCTCAGGATAAACCTGATTGAAGAGATTATGGACAGGGCAGAAAATTCATCTTTTCTGATTTATACAAACGGAATCTTTCTTGACCGGCTGAAAGATGAGTATTTAAGTAAAATATCATACATCTTCCTATCAATAGACGGCGATGAGGAGACTACAGACGGATACAGAGGCAGGGGAGTGTACAGGAAGATCTCTGAAAATCTGAAGGATATAAGAGAGAGAGGATTTAAAGGAGAGATTATCGCAAGAATGACGGTTGCTGAAAGGACAGACATCTGCAAATCCGTCCTTCACCTTCAGAACCAGGATAACTTCAGGTTTGACTCCATCCACTGGCAGCTTGACGCAAATTTCTGGTATGATTACAGTTTAAGACCGGGATTTCAGGACTGGATGGACAATTCATACAATCCGGGAATATCAAAACTTACCGCTTACTGGCTCAGAAAACTTAAAGAGGGCGAGTTTATGAGGTGGTACCCATTTGCTGCAACAACAGGGGAGATCCTGAAAGGTAATCAGGTAAATCCAATCAGATGCGGAGCCGGCATATACAATTACGCCATTTTAACGGACGGAAATATTGCACCATGTCCCTGTATGGCCGGGCTTGAGGACTATTACTGCGGAAATATCTATGATACAGACCCCGCTGACATTCTTAAATCAGAGATAAAAGGGGACTGTACAGACTGTGACATAAAGGATTTCTGCGGCGGAAGATGCCTCTATTCCAATATAATAAAACCCTGGCCAGTGGAGGGAAGAGAGATTGTAAAAAGTTCGGTAAGACATCTCAAAGAATGTATTGAGAGCAAAATTCCGGAGATAAAAGAGCTGACAGAGAAGGGTATAATATCTGAGGGGGATTTTGACTATGAGAAGTACAACGGCTGTGAGATAATTCCGTGAGTTATCAGAATTATCTGTACAGTCCGGTTATAAGTCCGGTTTTAAAATAGTCATTCACGAACCTACGGGTTCATAGATGGCAGATGAAACAAATGTTTCATAGGAGATTATTGTCTGCCGGATGCCGGAAATTACTGACAAATGCAGAATATTATTATATAACTGAATTAAAACAGAATTGTTCCTTAATTCCGGAAAAATCAGGCTTAAGTTATGAAGATCAACTGGAGAAATATAAAATGGGCCGGAAATTCATATGCCGCACTGTATGCTGCCTGCGAACTGGCAGGTTATGATCTGATTCCGGTTGAAAAACCTGAAGATGATATAACACTGTACAGCTTAAACTCTGTAAATGCAGACCATTTTTCAGGTGAAATCCGGGATGCGGACTGCATAACCATCATCGGCGGCCCTCATCCGAGTGCTGACTATAAAAAATTCACAGGGATTGCCGATTATGTAGTTGTCGGAGAGGCAGAATACTCCCTGCCGGCACTGCTTAAGTATCTTGACCCCGACAGTCCGGCAAAAACCCTGCCGGCAGGAGTTGCAGCGGGTGACAGCTACAGGGAGAAGGATTACTGTGTAATTCCGGATGCCTACCCACCTTTTACAAAGATTAAGGGTTATGTCGAGATAAGCCGTGGCTGTCCGTATGGCTGCGCCTACTGCCAGACACCACGGCTCTTCGGGCAGAGCATCAGGCACAGGAGCATTGGCTGTATTGTTAAAGCTGCATCAGGGTACAGGGATGTCAGGTTTATCAGCCCGAACTCACTTGCGTACGGTTCAAAAACCGGCACATCACCTGACTATGAAAAACTGGAAAAACTCCTATCTTCATTCAGGAAGGACCAGAATGTCTATCTCGGAACATTCCCAAGCGAGGTGAGACCGGAATTTGTCACAGAAAAGTCTCTTGAACTTATATCGGATTACTGCTCCAATAAAAAGATCCATTTTGGCGCACAGTCGGGCAGCAACAGAATGCTTAAGAAGATAAGGAGGGGACATACTGCCGAAGATGTTATATCAGCAGTTGAACTATGCCGTGAATTTGGGTTTACTCCGGTTGTGGACTACATAATTGGCCTTCCGGGCGAAGAGAAGGAGGATCAGGTACTAACACTTGAACAGATAAAATGGGTATGCAGATACGGCAAGGTTCATTCACACTACTTCACCCCTCTTGCAGGAACGCCCTTTGAATACAAAAACCCTGCGCCTCTGATTCCGGATGTAAACAAAACACTCGGAAAACTCTCTCTCAACGGCAAAGTCACCGGGTACTGGAGTGAGAGCGGGTCAAGGTTTTTTAATCAGGAGAAATGATCAGATAATATGAAGAAAATACTCGTATTGACCGATCTGCACGGCAACTACGGAAAGATGGAGGCATTCCTCGGACTGGACCCGGATTTTGTCCTAATCTCAGGAGATCTGACTGAGATGGGGCCTGTAGAACCGGCCATTGGCATGCTGGAATCAATTGACGTACCCTGTTTTGTAGTTCCCGGAAACTGCGACCCGAAAGACATCCTGGAGCAGCTGGAGGATTCTTCTGCTGTCTCAATGCACGGCAATGCACTTGATATCGGCAATATAACTTTTGTCGGCCTTGGAGGTTCAAACCCGACACCATTCTGCACACCCTTTGAACTTCAGGAAGAGGAAATTGAGGAGCTTCTCTTTACAGCCGAGAAGAGAATGAGAAAGAATGTGCACAATATTCTCATATCCCACGCACCGCCCTTTGGTACACTGGATAATGTAGGCGGAAATCCGGTTGGAAGTACTGCTCTCAAAGAGCATATGAAAAATTATGACCTGATATGCTGCGGGCATATCCATGATGACCATGGCGTTAAGGAGATTGACGGTACCGTCGTTGTAAACCCAGGCCCTGCATCAGACGGCAGATGCGCCATGATTACACTCGGTGAGGATGCAAAAGACATCAGGGTTGAACTCTACAGCCTTTAAAGGACAAAAAAGCAGATATTCTGCAAAAAAAGTCACCCATGTACCGGCATTTCTGCCTGCACACAGATAACAGATGAAACATTCAGGTGATTGAATGTGAATATTTCACGGGAGATAACTGAAAAATATCCGGCTATATTCAGAAATTACCCTCTTTATTTATAATCATCTCAAGGTATGACGTGGATATGTTATCACTGTCAATTCCAAGAAATTCTTTGATTTTATTTATCTCCAAAGCAGCGGAGTCCTTATCCTCCGAAATTATTTCTATCTCGACAAAGTGTCCAAGCCCTTCAACGATATCAAGTGCAATAGTCGCGCCCATGAATGAGTACTCCTCCCTTCTCTTCTGAACACCCCTTGATATGAAAAATCCGGTTCTCGTGAGTATCTTCTCCATATCCACGGCAGACGAGATGGTGACATTATACTCCTCCCTTGCTTTCACACCCGCAGTTTTAACCTTCGGCCCTTTGTATGTCAGTTCCGCAGATTCACCTGTATTTCTAATCCTGAGAGCTTCATCAGTCTTAGCATAGTCCCTTATCAGGGAATTGTAATACATATCATCCTGCATGCTGACACCGAGATATCCTGCATTGTTCATCTCAAGAATTTGTTTAATGCCATCTATGGATTCCACACGGTTTTTCGACTCTACCTCATACAACATTATGTCACCTTATATTAGGTACGGTTGCTAATAAATATAGACAGGTGTAAAATGACAATCAAAGAAGGAGATTTCATCAGACTCAGTTATACCGGCAAAAGCGACGGTATTATCTTTGACACAACCTATGAAGAGGTTGCAAAAGAAGACAAAACATTTTCAGAAGAGAAGATTTATGAGCCAATGGTTGTTCGTGTAGGCGGAAACCACCTCATCCCAGGTCTTGACGAAGATCTAATCGGCAAAGAGACAGGAACAGAGTACACAATAGAAATCTCACCTGACAAAGCATACGGAGAGAGAAACCAGGAACTCGTCCGCTCAGCATTCACAAAGGACTTTAAGGAAAAACCAACAGTCGGAATGCGTGTACGGGCAGAAGAGAGACAGGGAGTTGTTGTAAACGTAGTCGGAAAGCGCGTAGTGATTGACTTCAACCACATGCTCGCCGGAAAAACGATCACTTACAATTACACAATCGAGAGTGTAATCGAAGAGCCAAAGGATCAGGCAGCAGCACTCTTCAAACTCTTCTGCGGAAAAGATATGGAGATGGACCTTGCAGACGGAATTCTTACAGTAATACTCCCGCCCGGAACCACATATGACAAGAATTACATGTACGGCAAGGGATCAGCAATATACCAGATCTTTGAGTACGTTGAAGGAGTAGAGGAAGTCATTCTCAAAGAGTCCTTCAAGAAACCAGAAATATACAATGAAGAAACTGCTGAAGTAACTG